>VEPB01000161.1 GCA_012026715.1 Methylococcaceae bacterium
TATGGAAGAGCTGTTCGTCGCTCCCTTGCACTATGGCTTCGTGATCTTCGGCTGGTTGGCCCTGGCGATCCTTGGCGTGTGGCTGCAAGTTCTGGGCAGTTTTGGCAGCTTGATCGGCAAGCAGATCTGCGAAGCAGTGGATCAGGGCCTGGTGAAGTAAGGCCATTGAACGTTTGGCCGAATCTTTAAAGGATCGGCCGAGCGTAAAGAGTGGTCGGGGCGGGGCCTTATTCCCCCGCGCCGGCTGGGGAGATACGGGATGCCTCAAGGTTCCGTATCTCCCTTTTCGTTTTCTGAAGTTACGCCGGATCGACAGCGATGGTATCGTGCAGCGTCCTACCTCGTTGACCGATGCTCGATCACATCCCCCAGGTTCTTCTGCACCATCGCCAGAGTCAGATTTCCGATGCAGCGGCGGCGTCCCTCTATTTTCTCTGTTGGCAGGTGTCTTGCCACGGCAAGCGGTTTGCGTCTCGTCGAAGTCGACGCGATCCACGGCCCGAGTTCGAACGATGCCTGGCGCAGATCCAGGCCGGTACCGGGACGGAACTGGATCAGTTTCTGATTGCCTGGTTCGAAACTTACCAGTTTTTTGCGGTAAGTCCGGCGGTGCCTGTGGCGCTGGCCGCCTGGCTGCGGGGTTCTTGGCGGCTGCGGTTGATGTTCAGGATTCCCAGTCCCCGTGAGGTCCTGGGGATGCAGGTCGATGGCATTCGGCCGGTTACCCTGATAGCCGATCCGGAACGAATGACTCGGCCGGTGTTGACCAAGGCAAACGGTTTCGCCTTCCTCGTTCACGATTTGGCACACGCTCACAAGTTTTACGCAGATCCCGATCTGCACGCGGCACAGTGTCGCTTGTTCGTTCGATTGCAGGACGGGCTCGACCGTGGCCTGTTTGAGCCGTTTGCCGACGATGGGGTGTTCGCCGTCAAGTTCGATTACCTCATCAGTGATATGAATACCCATATCGTCCATGGGCTTCTGTATCTACGGGCGATTCTGGTGGAGGCCAGTTTGCGGCGGGAGTTGAAGCGTCCAGGAGAAGACGTTTCGAAGTCGGCCTGGGATCAAATTTGCGGAATCCTGCAATGGCTGGCTCCGGATGTCGTTTTGCCGACATCCGCTCGATAGCGGATGTTTGTTGGATGGCACTCATCCGCGCGATGGATTGGATCGATCGCATCTGCAAACGGGCGCTGCGATAGGCTGTCAATGTTTGGCGTTTCTGATATCATGCCCTGAGTTCGGTGTCGCCGTGATGGGAACATGGGCGGCGCGTGGTGTAATTTTCCGCTAGTGAAAACGGCCCTACGGGGCTTTTTTTGATTCCGGCGGGTTTAGGAACGGGCCTTGTGCCCTTTTTTTGTTGCTACAGGTTTTTGAATCGTCGATGAAAGGCCCGGAACGATTGACACGGCTAGTGGAGCCGGTTGTGGAAGGCCTTGGCTATGAACTGGTCGGGCTGGAATTCGACGCCAGGGCGCGCATTTTTCGGGTTTACATCGATCAGCCGGGGGGCGTGACGCTGGATGACTGCACGCGTGTCAGTCACCAGCTAAGCGGGATGATGGATGTGGAGAATCCTATCCCCGGCGAGTATCAGTTGGAGATTTCCTCGCCGGGGATGGATCGTCCTCTGTTTACGGTGGAGCATTTCCGGCGATTTTCCGGCAGCCTGATTCGGCTGCAACTGGTGCGCGCCATCGAAGGGCGGCGGCGCTTCAAGGGGCGCCTGGGAGCGGTGGAAGGCGATTTGATTCTGTTGCAGGAAGATGGCGTCGACTATCGGATTCCCTTTGAGTCCATCGAGAAGGCGCGTGTGGTACCCGAGTTTGAGCAAAAGAATCGGAAAGGACGAGACAGGTAATGGCGAATAAAGAAATTCTATTGGTGGTGGATGTCGTTTCCAACGAGAAGGACATCGAGAAAGAGGTCATATTCAGCGCCATCGAAGACGCGTTGCGGACTGCGACCATCAAACGCCATGAAGGCGCCATCGACGCCCGCGTGGCGATCGACCGCAAGACTGGCGACTACGAGACTTTTCGGCGCTGGCTGGTGGTGGAGTACAACGACGATTACGACTACGGCGTTGAATTCCCCGAAATCCAGATTTTGGTGGACGAGGCCAGAAAGAAAGATTCCACGGTGCAGGCTGGCGACTACATCGAGGAACCGATGGAGTCCATCGAGTTCGGCCGCATCGCCGCACAGACCGCCAAGCAGGTTATCGTCCAGAAGGTGCGCGATGCCGAACGCCGCAAGGTGGTCGAAGCCTACAAGGACCGGGTGGGTGAATTGCTTACCGGGGTGGTCAAGCGGGTCGAGCGGGGCAGCGTCTACCTGGACCTGGGCGGCAACGTGGAAGCCTTCATCCACAAGGACGACATGATTCCCCGCGAAGCGGTGCGCAACGGCGATCGCCTGCGCGGCTACCTGATGGCGGTGCGTCCGGAAGCCCGCGGGCCCCAATTGTTCGTTAGCCGGACCTCGCCAGAGCTGCTGATTGCCCTGTTCCGCCTGGAAGTGCCCGAGGTTGCCGAAGGCATCATCGAGATCAAGGGTGCTGCCCGCGATCCCGGGGTTCGCGCCAAGATCGCCGTGAAAAGTAACGACGCTCGCCTCGATCCGGTGGGTGCTTGCGTCGGTATGCGCGGGTCCCGGGTCCAGGCGGTGTCCAACGAACTGGCGGGCGAGCGGGTCGACATCATCCTGTGGAACGAAAACGACGCCCAGTTCGTGGTCACCGCCATGTCGCCCGCGGAAATCGTCTCCATCGTGGTGGACGAGGACAAGCACAGCATGGACGTGGCGGTGGCCGATGAGAATCTGTCCCAAGCCATTGGCCGCGGTGGGCAGAACGTGCGCCTGGCTTCAGAGCTGACCGGCTGGGACCTCAACGTGATGAGCGCCACCCAGGCGGAGGAGAAAAACGAAGCCGAGGCCGGCAAGCTGATCGAATCCTTCATGGGGCAGCTCAGCATCGATCAGGATATCGCCGAGATTCTGGTGCGCGAAGGCTTCTCCACGGTGGAGGAGCTGGCCTATGTTCCCGCCAAGGAAATGCTGGAAATCGAGGAATTCGACGAGGATGTGGTGGAGGAGCTCAGGAACCGGGCGCGCGATGCCTTGCTGATCAAGGCGATCGCCAGCGAAGAGAAGCTGGACGAGGCCGAGCCTGCTGCCGACTTGCTGGCGATCGAGGGCATGGATCGGGAGCTGGCGTTCCGGCTTGCCAGCCGCGGCATCAGAACCTTGGACGATCTGGCGGAACAGTCCGTCGACGAATTGGTGGAAATCGAACCCATGGACGATGAAAAGGCTGCGGGCCTGATCATGAAGGCGCGGGCATCTTGGTTTGCGGAAGGCTAGGCGTCTGGGTAGCGGAATAGAGCGGGGTTAGAAGATGAGCGACGTGACAGTGCGGCAATTGGCCGAAGTTGTAAGGATACCTCTGGACAAGCTGATGACCCAGCTTGAGGACGCGGGTCTGGCCGTTACCAGCGCGGACGATATTTTGAGCGACGCCGAAAAGGTCAAGTTGCTGAGTTATCTGCGGCAAAGCCATGGCAAGGATCAGCCGGAGGGTGCGGAACCGAAGCGGGTGACCCTGCAGCGCCGTACCGTCATGGATCTCAAACAGGGCAAGGTTGCCGGAAAGGCCGCCAAGACCATCAGCGTCGAAGTGCGCAAGAAACGCACCTACGTGAAGCGCAGCGAACTGCCGGCAGAAACGGATGAACGCCGCGCCGAGGCCGAGCAGGCCCGCCAGGCCTTGGAAGAGCATCAACGCGAGTTGGAAGCGCAGGAATCGCAGCGGACCAAACAGCGCGAGGAGCAGGTCCGTCGCTTGGCGGAAGACGAAGCGCGCAAACAGGCGGAATTGGAGCAAAAGCGTCGCCAGGAAGAAGCAAGAGTCGTTGAGGCGGCCACTGCGCAGCCCGCCGTCGTCGAAGCCGTCGTAACGGAACCGGTTCCCGTCAAGGCGCCGGAAAAACCGGCCCCGGTTGCCCCAGTAGCGGTGACCCGCCCGGCAACTCAGCCACCCGTCAGGCCCGCAGCCGAACGCCCGGCGCCCGCCGCCGGTGCCGACCGGGGAGCTGCCAAGAAGAAACCCGCCGGCAGCGAACGAGATCGTGAACGGGAGCGCGAGCGCGGCACCCGGCGTGAAGGCGAGCGCGGTCTGTTCGATCTGGACGATCGCAAGATCAAGGCCAAGAAGGGCAAGCAACGCGGGCCGGTGGTGTTGCCGGAGCAGCGGCACGCCTTCGAAAAGCCCACCGCGCCACAGATCCGCGAAGTATCGATACCGGAGACGATCACCGTGGCAGACTTGGCGATGCGCATGTCGGTCAAGGGCGCCGAGGTGGTGAAGGTCTTGTTCAAGATGGGGGTCATGGCGACCATCAACCAGAACCTGGACCAGGAAACCGCCATTCTCGTGGTCGAGGAAATGGGCCACAAGGCCGTCGCCAAGGTCGAGGACGATCTGGAGACCGAGATGATGGCCATCTTGGCCACCGAGGACGACGCCGAGCAGACGCCGCGCGCTCCGGTGGTGACCATCATGGGTCACGTCGACCACGGCAAGACCTCGCTGCTGGACTACATCCGCAAGAGCCGGGTGGCAGCCAGCGAAGCCGGCGGCATCACTCAGCACATCGGTGCCTACACGGTGAAGACCGATCACGGTGCCGTCACCTTCTTGGATACTCCGGGCCACGCCGCCTTTACGGCCATGCGTGCCCGCGGCGCCAAGGTCACCGATATCGTGGTGCTGGTGGTGGCGGCCGATGACGGCGTCATGCCGCAGACCCGCGAGGCGGTGGAGCATTCCCGTGCCGCCGGCGTGCCCATCGTGGTGGCCATCAACAAGATCGACAAATCCGGCGCCGATCCGGACCGGGTCAAGCAGGAGTTGGTGGGGTTGAACGTGGTGCCCGAGGAGTGGGGCGGCGATACCCAGTTCGTGCACGTTTCCGCCAAGACCGGCGATGGCATCGACGGACTGCTGGACTCCATCCTGCTGCAGGCGGAAGTACTGGAGCTGAAGGCTCCCTTCGATGTCCCCGCCGCCGGCGTGGTGTTGGAATCCAAGCTGGACAAGGGCAGGGGTCCGGTGGCCGACATTCTGGTGCAGAAGGGGGTGCTGCGGAAAGGCGACTTCATCCTGTGCGGTCACGAGTTCGGCCGCATCCGCGCCATGTTCAATGAAAACGGCAAGCCGCTGAAGGAGGCCGGTCCTTCCACCCCGGTGGAGATCCTTGGCTTGTCGGCCACGCCCAATGCCGGTGACGACTTCGTGGTGGTGGCCGATGAGCGCAAGGCCCGGGAAATCGCCTTGCAGCGCGAAGAGAAGCAGCGCACCAGCAAGCTGGCGGCGCAACAGGCAACCCGCTTGGACGATGTGTTCTCGCGGATGGAAACGGCCGAAGCCGTCGATCTCAACTTGGTGGTGAAGGCGGACGTTCAGGGGAGCTTGGAAGCCCTGCGCTCGTCGCTGACCGAGTTGTCCACCGACAAGGTCAAGGTCAAGGTGGTGGCCGGCGGCGTGGGCGGCATCAGCGAATCCGACGCCAACCTGGCGCTGGCTTCCGAGGCCATCATCATCGGCTTCAACGTGCGCGCCGACGCCAGTGCCCGCAAGCTCATCGAGGAGCGCGGCGTCGACCTGCACTACTACAGCATCATCTACGAAGTCATCGACGAGGTTAAAAAGTCCATCAACGGCATGCTGGAACCGGAGTACAAGGAGCAGATCGTCGGCAACGCCGAGGTCCGCGACGTGTTCCGCTCGCCCAAGTTCGGCGCCGTCGCCGGCTGCATGGTGGTGGAAGGCTACGTCAAGCGCAACCTGCCCATCCGCGTGCTGCGGGACAACGTGGTCATCTACGAAGGCCAGCTGGAATCTCTGCGCCGTTTCAAGGACGACGTCGGCGAGGTCAAGATGGGCATGGAATGCGGCATCGGCGTCAAGAACTACAACGACGTCCGCGTCGGCGACCTGATCGAAGTGTTCGAAAAGGTGTTGGTGACCCGCTAGTCGATGGCCAGAGAGTTCAGCCGCAGCGACCGGGTGGCGTCGCAGTTCCACAAGGAGATCGCCGACCTGTTGCGCACCGAGGTGCGCGATCCCGTCTTGGGCATGGTCACCGTCAGCAGCGTGGAGGTCAGCAAGGATTTGGCGGTGGTCAAGGCCTATGTCAGTTTCCTGGGCGCCAAGGAAGTGCCTCAACGCTGCATCAAGCATCTCAACGAGTGGGTGCCGCAACTGCGTCATCTGCTGAGCCGGCGGGTGCGCATGCGGGTCATGCCGGAGCTGCGTTTCCTCCACGACGATTCCATCGAGCGCGGCATCCGCATGGATGCCTTGCTGGATTCCCTCCACGCCGATACCAAAGACACCGACGACGAGGTCGACCAGGATCGATGAGTCGCCGAAACCGGGGCCAGCCCATCGACGGCCTGCTGTTGCTCGACAAGCCTTTCGGCATCAGTTCCAACGCCGCGGTACAGCGGGCCAAGCGGCTGTTTCAGGCGGCCAAGGTCGGCCACACCGGCAGCCTCGACCCCATCGCCACCGGCGTCCTGCCCCTCTGCTTCGGCGAGGCCACCAAGCTGTCCGGTTTTCTGTTGGATACCGACAAGGGTTACCGGGTCAGGGTCCGTCTTGGCCGAACCACCACCACCGCCGACATCGAGGGTGAGACCCTGCGTGAACGCCCGACGCCGGAACTTACGGCGGAGTCGGTCGAAGCGGTGTTGCGGCAGTTTCGTGGCGATCAGCTGCAAATCCCTCCCATGTATTCCGCCCTCAAACACCAGGGCCAGCGGCTCTATGACCTGGCCCGCCAAGGCAAAGAGGTCGAACGCACGCCGCGTGCCGTAACGGTCTACCGCCTGGATTTGCTCGGCTTCGGCGACGATTGGCTGGATCTGGACGTGCACTGTTCCAAGGGAACCTACATCCGGAGTTTGGCGGTGGATATCGGAGAATGCCTGGGTTGCGGCGGTCACGTGGAAGTCTTGCGGCGCACCAGGGTGGGGGAGTTCGCCATTGATCGTGCTGTGACGCTGGAGGGGCTTGAGGCGTTGGAAGAAGCTCAGCGACTCGCTTGTCTGGTGCCCATGGACCAGATGGTGCGGTGGATGCCGCAAGCCAGCCTCGATGACGAAGGCACGCGGCGGTTTTTGCAGGGGCAGGCGGTTCGCGCCGCGGTTGCCGATACCGCCGAGCGGGTTCGGGTCTACGACCCTCATGGCCGTTTCATCGGTCTGGCCGACGCGCGGCAGGGCGTTATACATCCGTGTCGAGTACTGCATCGAAGGACTGAAACGGATGTCGCGGAGAACTAATCTCGCATCGACCCGCTCGGGTTGCCAGGGATTCCTGGAGAAGCGTCATATACCGTGACGAGGACGTCCGGGTAAATACCGCAATAATGGCCGATTCAGATATCTTGTTTCCAACCAGCCGGCTGTTTCCGGTACTGCCCACGACGTGTCGTAAGGCTGTCGTTGGGCATGGGTGGGTGCGGATTCGCCACCGCGTCTGTAGCCGGTTGTCATCGCGGCTGACTTTTATTGGCGCGGTTCGCCATGGTTAGAATGGCTTGGAAAGTGTCTATTCCGTCGCTTGCCATTTGCTTGACGCCATTCCCACCCAAGGGCATCATGTCGGGGCGTTTGAGTTTTTCCCGTAGAAATTCGTAAACCTTTTTTGTGAGTATTGGACATCGTGGACAAGGCATCGTTGGAGCTGAGAGCTAGAGCAGAGCAAATCATCGACTTTACCCCGCAGGAGTTGAGCGGCATCACTCCTGAGGAAATTCAGCGACTATTCTATGATCTGCAAATATACCAAATCGAGCTGCAAATGCAGAACGATGAATTGAAGCGGGTGCAGCGGGAGTTGGTGGATTCCAGAGACCGATATCATTTTCTCTACAATCAGGTCCCGGTGGGTATCGTGACGGTGAATAATATGGGATTCATCGAACAGGCCAACGATACTTTCATCGGGATGTTGGCCGCGAGCGGAAAAAACATCCTGAACAAGCATTTTTCCAAGTTTTTGGTCGAACAGGACCAAACCGCCTTCAATTCCCGATTCAACGGTTTCTTCAAGATGCCCAAGGACAAGAGCATGAATCTTCAATTCGTGCGAGAGTACGGGGCGCCTTTTTTCGCGAAGATACACGGCCGCCTGGATAGTGGCGACGACCTTGGGGTGAGCGAAGGTCGGGAGTCCAGCAAGCTTCTGATCACGGTGACGGAAATATCGGATTTCTCGCCCTCCCAAGCCAACTGAGGCACGCGCATGCCCGAAACCCGATCCGGCGAGTCGTCGCTTCCCTACGTCGTCGGAATCGGCGCCTCCGCGGGTGGATTGGAGGCCATCGAGAGCTTATTCAAAAACATGCCGGGGGATACCGGCTTGGCCTTTGTGGTGGTCCAGCACCTGTCACCGGACCACAAGAGCCTGATGGCAGAGTTGCTTTCCAAGCACACCTCCATGCCGGTCAATCGGATCGAAGAGGGGGTCAGGCTCAAGGCGAACAATGTTTACCTGATCCCGCCGCGCAAGAACCTGACGCTGTTCCACCAGCGCCTGCTGCTCAACGAGCCGGAGAATTCGGAAGGCCTGAATCTTCCCATCGACATCTTTTTCCGCTCACTTGCGGAAGACATGAACGAACGCGCCATCGGCATTGTCTTGTCCGGGACGGGCAGCGACGGTACCCGCGGAATCAGGGCCATCAAGGAACATGGCGGCATGGTGATGGTGCAGGACGAGGCTTCCGCCAAATTCGACGGCATGCCGCGCAACGCCATTGCCACCGGACTGGTGGATTTTATCCTGCCTCCCAAGGAGATGCCCCGGCAACTCCTCGCTTTCGTCAAGCATCCCTACGCGGTGCAGGACAGTAACGTACTGGCATCCGAGGACAGCGACCTCACGCGCATCTTCGCCTTGCTGCGGGAACGTCACAAGGTCGACTTCACCCACTACAAACCCAATACGGTGGTGCGTCGCATCGAGCGCCGGATCACCATCAATCAATGCCGGGATCTCAGCGAATACCGGTTGCTGCTGGAAGGGAATCCCCTGGAAATATCCTCGTTATATCAGGAGTTGCTGATCGGCGTTACCAGTTTTTTCCGGGATGAGGCGGTTTACGAGGAACTGCGAAACCGATGGCTGGAAAAGGTGTTGAAGGCGGTCACCAACGAGGAACTGCGGGTTTGGGTGCCGGGCTGTTCCACCGGAGAAGAGCCCTATTCCATCGCCATGCTGCTGGCAGAGCATCGGGCGCAGTCGGGGCAGAGGTTCAAGGTCAAAATCTTTGCCACCGACGTGGATCAGCGGGCGGTGGAGAAAGCCAGTACCGGTTATTATCCGGAGAGTATTGCCGCCGATGTTCCGGCATTTCTCCTGGCCAAGTATTTCGTGCGCAAGGAAGATAATTTCCAGGTCGCGCAGACTATTCGTGAAATGGTGGTCTTCGCGCAGCATGACTTGACCAAGGATCCACCGTTTACCAATATCCACTTGCTCAGCTGCCGCAATCTGCTGATTTATTTGCAGCCCATTTTGCAGCGGAAAATCCTGGAGTTTTTCAATTTCTCCCTGGTCAAGGACGGGGTGTTGTTGCTGGGAACCAGCGAAACCATCGGCGACATGGTTGACTATTTCGACTTGGTGGGCCCCAAGTCAAAATTTTACCGTTCCCGGGGTAAGTTCCGTCCACTCGGATTGACTCCGGGGAATCCGCTTCCCTTGGCGGCGACCACGTTTCGCATGATCAACGCGGTTCCCAATCGGAACCTCGGCCGATATCAGGATGACCGGATTCTGGAGCGCTTCATCAATGCGCTTTCCGGAGATGTCCTGCCATTCACCATGCTGGTCAACGACCAGATGGAAATCACCCACGTGTTCGGCGATGCCAGGGATTATTTGACCTATCCCAGTGGCAAGCTCATCAGCGACGTCTCCAAGATGGTCAAGAAGGAGTTGTCCATACCCATCGCCACGGGGGTGCAGAAAGTCCTCAAGTCTGGCGAGGAGATCGTCCTGTCCAATATTCGGTTGCACGACCAGGATCGTTCGCGCTCGCTCACCTTGCAGATTCGTCCTTTGCCCGGGCGCAAGGGTCAGGCCATGTTGCTCGCGGTGATGCTAAGGGAAGCCGGCCACAGTTCCGTGAGCGCCAGGACCGAAGCGGTCAGCTACGACCTGGACCGCGATGCGGCCCAGCGGATCAACGACCTGGAACAGGAATTGACCCTGAGTCGGGAAAACCTGCAGGCCACCGTGGAGGAACTGGAAACCTCCAACGAGGAATTGCAGGCGACCAACGAGGAACTGTTGGCCAGCAATGAGGAACTGCAAAGTACCAACGAGGAATTGCAGTCGGTCAACGAGGAGTTGCATACGGTCAATGCTGAATTGCAGGGCAAAATCACCGAATTGACCCTGCTGAACAGCGACATGCACAATCTGTTCAACAGCACCAGCGTTGCCACGCTGTTTCTCGACGAAAACCTGGAGATACGTCGCTTCACGCCCATGTTGAAGGATATCTTCAACATCGTCGAGAGTGACTTGGGGCGGCCGTTTTTCCACCTTTCCCATAATCTCAGGGAGATTGCCCTCAACGGGATTGTCGAGGAAGTCAACCGCTCCCACCGGGAGTTTGAGCAGGAAGTCCAACTCAACGAGGACGAGTGGTTTCTGTTACGGGTACTTCCCTACGCAGTCGGCAAGACCATGTACGCGGGAGTGATCCTGACCTTCGTCAACATCAGTCAGCTCAAAGCGACGGAGCGCTCGCTCCAGCGGCAGATCGAGGATGAGAAATCCCGTTTGGCGGCTTTTGTGGTCGACTCTCAGGACGCCATGACGCTACAGGACGCTTCCGGAACCATTCTGACCTGGAACCGCGGGGCTGAATCCCTGTACGGGTGGAGCGAAGCGGAGATGCTTGGCGCCAACTTCAGCGCGTTGGTTCCGGAGGCTGCCCGTGCGGAAATGCAAGCCGCGATGGAACACTTGCGGCAGACCGGCAGCCTGCCCCAGTTCACCGCCCATCGGCTCACCCGATCGGGCAAGACTGTTACCGTGTCGGCTTCCGCGACCTTGCTGCAGTCCAGCCCGGAATCCGGTGCACTGCTGGCTTTGCCCGCGCGCGATCTGCGCGCGCACCAGGAGTCGCACAAGGCCGACTGTATCGCCTGCCTGCAGCGGCTGGCGCTGCAATTGCTCGATGTCGAGGATGCCATCATGCTGGTGGATTTCAGCGGCAACATTCTGGCCTGGAACAAGGGGGCCGAGCGGTTGTACGAATGGAGTCAGCCGGAAGCCTCCCGTCTCAAATTCGATTCTCTGGTGCCGGAGCAGGATCAGGAAGCGGCCAGCGGATTCTTTCGGGATTTGGTGTTTGGACACGACAACCGGCAGGTCAGCCGGGTCAGACGTCTGACCAAGACCGGCCGGATCATTCAGGTTGACATGGTCGCCTCGGTTCTGGGTGATCAATACGGCGAGAGCATGGCTGTCGTCACCACCGAGCGTCTCAGCGCCGACGCTTAGCCTCGTCCGCTCGCGCCTGTTCAGCCGAAGCCGGCCAAGATCGGCTATGATCAGCCGGATCGCCATGATACGAACCGCCACCCTCAACGACATCGACGCCCTGGTCGCCATCGAGAACACCAGTTTCGAGACCGATCGCCTGTCCCGCCGAAGTTTTCGCCATTTGCTGAGCCCGGCCGCCAACGCCGCCACCCTGGTGGACGAGGAAGACGGCGCGGTGCGGGGTTATGCCATGGTGCTGTTCAACACCGGCACCTCCCTGGCCCGCATGTATTCCTATGCGGTTTGGCCGGAACATCGCGGCAAGGGCATCGGCCGTGCTTTGGTGCAAGCCTGCGAGGCATTGGCCCTGGAGCGCGACTGCATCAGCATGCGGCTGGAGGTGCGGCCGGACAACGTCGCGTCCCGCACCTTGTTTGAGCGCCACGGCTACCAATTTTTCGAGACCGCGCCGGACTATTACGAGGACCACGCCGAGGCCCTCCGCTACGAGAAGATGCTGGTGGAGCACTTGCGGCCAGAACTGGTGCGGGTGCCTTACTACCAGCAGACCCTGGACTTCACCTGCGGCCCCGCGGCCCTGTTGATGGCCATGAAGGGCCTGCAGCCGGACCTGGAACTGGATCGCAAGCTGGAACTTCGCATCTGGCGCGAGTCCACCACGGTGTTCATGACCTCCGGCCACGGCGGCTGCGGCCCGTATGGCCTGGCGCTGTCCGCCTTCAAGCGGGGCTTCGATGTGGAGGTTTGGGTCAACGACGAGGGGGCGCTGTTCCTGAACTCGGTGCGGGATCCGGAAAAGCGCATCGTGATGGAACTGGTGCAGGAAGATTTTCTCGACGAGTTGAGAACCCTGCCGGTCAAGTTGGTGTACGGCGCCTTGAGTGGCGCCGACCTGCAAGCGCGCATCGAGGCCGGGGGAATCCCGGTGGTGTTGATCAGTTCCTACCGCATCTACCAGGAAAAGTTTCCTCACTGGGTGGTCGTCACCGGCTACGACCAGCGCTCGTTTTATGTCCACGACCCCTATGTCGACAAAGACGGTGGCAAGACCGTCACCGATTGCGTCAACATGCCCATTTCCCGCAAGGACTTCCAACGCATGGCCCGGTACGGCAAGACCGGCCAGAAGGCCGTGCTCATTCTGACCCGAAGAAAATCCCGCGCGACCCGCAACAAGCGTTCCTGATCATGGCCAAGCACATCGTCGTCGTCGAATCCCTCAAGGACTGGCAGCCGGACTTTCCCGCGGTGACCGTGGTCACCGCCAAGGACTATCTGTCCCAGCCGGAATACCGCGATACCGCCGACATCCGCATCATCAACCTGTGCCGCAGCTACGGCTATCTGAGCACCGGCTACTTCTGCTCGCTGCTGGCGGAGCCACGCCGCCACAAGGTCATCCCTTCGGTGAAGACCCTCACCAATCTGAGCAGCAAGACCATCTACCGGCTCAACGTGGACGACCTGGACGAGGTGATCCAGAAAGCGCTCAAGAAGCGCCAGGGTGGACCGGATGAGGAGTTCGACCTGGAGATTTTCTTCGGCCGTTGTGAGGAACCGGATCTGCAGGACCTGGCCAGGCAGATCTACGATTTGTTCCGCTGTCCGCTGCTCCGGGTCGAATTCAGCTACGAGCGCAAGTGGCACATCGACCGGGTGAAGCCCATGCATCTCAACGGCTGGGCCCACGGCGAGCGCAAACAGTTTTTCATCGACGCCCTCAACGGCTACATCAGCAAGCCCTGGCGCACGCCGAGGGAACGCAGCGCCGCCCGCTTCGACCTGGCCATCCTGCGCAATCCCAGGGAGAAGATGCCGCCTTCCAACGCCGGTGCGCTGCAGCGCTTCGTCAAGGCGGGCAAGCGGCTGGGCGTTGACGTGGAGTTGATCGAAAAGCGCGACTACGTGCGGCTGGCGGAATACGACGGTCTGTTCATCCGCGAGACCACCAACATCGACCACTACACCTACCGTTTCGCCAAGAAGGCTCAGGTGGAAGGCATGGCGGTGATCGACGACCCCGACTCCATCCTGAAGTGCACCAACAAGGTCTATCTGGCGGAACTGCTGGCGGCCAACGGCATTCCCGCGCCGCGTACCCGCATCCTGCACCGGGGCCGGGCGGTGCGTGACGTGGAATTCCCGGTGGTGCTGAAGATTCCCGACGGGTCGTTCTCGCGGGGCGTGGTCAAGGCCAACGATCCGGCCGAATTGAAGAGCTGTCTGGCCACCCTGTTCAAGGAGTCCGATCTGCTGTTGGCGCAGGAATTTCTCTACACCGAGTTCGACTGGCGCATCGGCATTCTCAACGGCCAGCCGCTTTACGCCTGCCAATACTTCATGTCGCGCAAGCACTGGCAGATCGTCAACCACGGCGCCGACGGCCGCAGCCGGGAAGGGGGCTTTTGCACCTGGCGGGTGGAGGATGTGCCCAAGGAGGTGGTGGACACCGCCGTGCGTCTGGCCAAACTCATCGGCGATGGCCTCTATGGCGTGGATCTGAAACAGAATGACAGCGGGGTCTACGTCATCGAGATCAACGACAACCCCAACATCGACGCCGGCGTCGAGGACGAGGTTCTGGGCGACAAGCTCTACGACGCCGTCATGGCGGAGTTCGTGCGGCGGATGGATGCCTGATCCAACCAGCCCGGTTGGGCCCTTCAAGCAGATTGGATTCGGGCCAACTGGTCAGCTTTTCGGCCAGGGCATAAAAACGCACTGATCAGCGCGGATTCATGGCAGGGAGTCCTGTTGGCCAGCGGAGCTGCGGGAGCAGAGCACAGGCGAGGTTCGGCACTACCCCGGCAACCGGGCAGCGGGTATTTCGCCGGGGTCATGGCCTATCCAGAGACACCAGGCAGGAAAAGAACAGTACATGTTGATCGGCGGCCAAGGGCGAGTGATCGCCGGGCCGCTGGAAGAACCCGCCGTCCTTGCCGGTCGACCGGTCGTAACGATATTCCCCCCGCAACGCGACCGATAGCGTGTCCAGCGGAAACTTGTATTCCACCGTGGCGGTCACCGCCTTGACGAGTTGCCGACTTCCGGTGAGGCGGCCGTCGCGGTCCCAGTAGACCTCGGGACGCAGCGCGATGCTCCAGGGTCCGTCGATGTGCCAGCGGGTGAACAAGGCCGATCCCATCCACAGGGCTTGTACAGCAGTGTCGGACATCCGCTCGGTGCCCACGTCATAAGCCAGGGCGACACTGATGTCACTGCTGGCCCATTGCACGATGGAATCGGAAAAATAACGCCAGTCTCCGATTCCGGCTGCATGCTGTTCGGAGCCGATAAAGAGATTCTGCGTCAGCTTCCATTGCGGCGAGATCGTCCAAATCAGCTGGCTGCCATATTTCGGGCGGTTGTTGCGGTAGGCAAGATAGTCGTAATCGCTCAGCACATAAAAGCCGGCGGAGACCGACTCGCCGAAACTGTATTGGGCGGCCGCGCCAATGAGGTAATAGGGTGAATAATCGGCGATCCAGGAGCGGGTGTAGTTGGGATTGTCCTTGGCGAACATCGACTCATAGCCGATGAAACTGTTCATGAGGCCTGCCGTCAGCGTCAATCCGCGTCCGACCGGAGCCAGGTAGCTGACGTTGGCGCGGGAGAGGTAGCGGAGGATCCCGGAACCCGGCAGGCGATCTGATGACGGCACTTGGCCGTCGGTGTCGTAGCCCGCTTGCGCGCCCA
>VEPB01000227.1 GCA_012026715.1 Methylococcaceae bacterium
CGAACCGGCTGCCGCACCATCCCGCCGTTTTCCCCAACCCGCACCGTCAGCGCCGGATCATCCGCCAAAACGGTTTCGATGCCGGTCAGGATGGCGGAACTGCGTGCCCGCAGGCGCTGCACGTCCTGCCGCGACTCGGGTCCTGTTATCCACTTGCTTTCGCCGGAAGCCATGGCGGTGCGACCGTCCAGGCTCATGGCCAGCTTGCTGGTCACCCAGGGCCGGCCAACGGTCATGCGTCGGCAGAATCCGCGATTGATTGCCCGCGCCTGTTCGGCCATCAACCCTTCACTGACCTCGATCCCGGCCGCCCGCAACTGAGCCAGGCCGTTGCCCGCCACGCGCGGGTTGGGGTCGACCATGGCCGCCACCACCCGGGCAATGCCGGCGGCGATCAAGGCATCACTGCAAGGCGGGGTGCGGCCGTGGTGGCAGCAGGGTTCCAGCGTGACATAGGCGGTGGCGCCCAACGCTGCCTCGCCTGCAGCCCGCAGGGCTTCGACCTCCGCGTGGGGGCCGCCAGGCGGCTGGGTCCAGCCCTCCCCTACCACGCCACCGTCCCGCACCAGCACACACCCCACCGCCGGATTCGGATGTGTCGTGGTGATGCCACGCTCCGCAAGGCGCAGCGCTTGCGCCATGTAACGGGCGTCTTCGGCGGACAAGGTGTTGAAAGTCACGGAGGGCGCTGTCAATCCGACGGAAACAGATCCGACTGGTCCTTGATCTGGTCCGCGTTGGGCTGGCGCTCCAGGTGATCGATGACCTTGCGGAATTCATCCACGTCTTCGAAGCTGCGATAGACCGAAGCGAAGCGCACATAGGCCACGTGATCCAAAGCGCTCAGCTCGTGCATCACGTTTTCGCCGATCAACCGGCTCGGCACTTCCCGCTCGCCCCGTGCCAACAGGCGCTTCTTGATGCGGTTGAGGGCTTCCTCGATGCGGTCGCTGCCCACGGGGCGCTTTTCCAAGGCCCGCAGCATGCCGGCCCGCAGCTTCTCCTCGCGGAACGGTTCACGGCTGCCGTTGCTCTTCACCACTCGCGGCAAGTTGAGCTCGGCCACCTCGTAGGTGGTGAAACGCTCCCGGCATTCACTGCACTCCCGCCGCCGCCGCACCTGATCGCCCTCCTGGGATAGGCGGGAATCGATCACCCGGGTCTCTTCGGCGCCGCAAAAAGGACAATGCACTCTGGGAATGACCTGGTGGTGGAGAAAAACAACGCCGCGCTTGGCGGAACCGCCATTTTCGGTGTTTATCCGAGCCGGCGCAATCGCTCGTGGGCGTCAGGACTGTTCACCAAAGACCAAAATGGCCGCCCAAAAAATGTGGAACCGTTCACAGTTTCCACGGCCATTGGAGATAGGCTTTAACCCCGTATGTTTAACTCAAGAGGGTACGACGATGAGCAACTACAAAGACTTTTTGCTGAACGAACTGGTGGGAATGGCCGGACTGGACTTTGACCAGACCGCCGAAGTTGTCCATCAAATCGACGAAGACATCGAGGAACAGGAAGAGGAAGCCGCCTGATTCCTCGAACTTGGCCAGCCAATTCGTGGCATTGCACTTCTGGAGTCTGTCATGCACGTGATATTACTTGGGATCATCCCCTTTGCGCTGTTGGCGGTCGTCCTGGGAATCGCCGCACTAACCTGGCTTGGATCAATGCTGCTTAAATTTCCGTTGGCGCCGCTGTTGCTGGTTGCCGGTTGGATCATCCACCAACTTTCCAAACCGAGAG
>VEPB01000067.1 GCA_012026715.1 Methylococcaceae bacterium
CGGAAAAGTTCAGAAAGGCGGAACCGACCGCGAAGTGACCGTGTTGATTCCGGCCCGCCTCACCGCAGGCGACTATGCGGTGACGGTGAGCAACTTCGCCGGAACCAGCGATCCCGTTACCGTCGCAGTCACCGCGCCGTAACCACAAGGGGGAGCGACTCCGGGAGAGTCGTCCCCCGTTTCTCAGATCGAGCAAACTCCAGACCTCTTCTGCTTCCTAGGGGGCTGGAGCCATCCAATGTGAGCGCCATGTTTCGCTGCCGTATCGATGAGGCCCGCAGAGGTGTCACGTTTTCCTCAGCTGTCCGCCATCGCCGCAACTTGAGATCTTGCCGTCATCTGTGGACCGCGAGGAGTTCGGTCCGCGGACTACCGGTTGATCGCGCAGAATTTCGCGGGCAGCAGCGAGACGGCGAGTCTCACCGTTCCTGAAACATTCAAACGTTCTTGGCCGAGCCCATCGGCGGCAATCCGGATCGCCCACAACGTCAGCGTCGGGATCGTCCCTGTCGTGTTGATGATGCGACAAATGTTGAGACATCCACACGATGACACCCTCGGCGATTATCGGACAGACCTTGTTGTTTTGGCGTTGCGCCGAATACAACGGCATATAAAACAACAATCTGTATTTCAGTTTGCTCGAATCGCACGCGAACGACGAAGGAGGGTCAGGCAAGGCATAGGATGTGCTTTGATAGATACATCGAAGCGATTCCGGGAGATTGCTCAACATGCACTTAGAAGTCGATGTTCGACTGCCTCGCGGGCAGTTCTATCTGAAAACCGATTTGCCGGAAGACGGCCGCAGCATGGGAATCCTGGGAAGCTCGGGTTCCGGGAAGAGCACGCTGCTGGGCCTGATCGCCGGGTCAATAACGCCTGATTCGGGCCGCATCGCCCTCGGCGGAGAGGTTCTCTATGACGGCCGCAAGGGTGTTGTCGTACCGCCCGAACAGCGTTCGGTGGCGGCCGTGTTGCAGCACGATCCGGCCAAGCACGATTCGACGGTCCGCGAGACTCTGGAGGAGGGTTATGGTCGGGCTCCTAAGCCAAGGCGCCATTTCAAGTTGGGCGTCTTTATCGACGCGCTGGAACTGGGCGGATTTATGCAGCGGACGGTGGCGCAGTTGTCGGCCGGGGAACGGCGGCGGGTGGCTTTCGCCCATGCTTTGGCCCAGCACCCAAGCCTGCTGCTGCTCGACGATGCCTTCTCCGGAATCGGCAAAGAGCACCGCGAGGGCTTGATGTCGCTGTTGCGGCCGCTACAGGCGGAATTGGCCATGCCGGTGGTTTATGCCAGTTCGTCCTTGGCCGAGATCGCCGGTCTTGGAGAGGATGTGGCGATTATCGACGGCGGCCGAGTGGTCCGCATGGGCTCGCTCCGGACCCTGGCCAGGGAGCGGGGCATGCTGCGCTACCTGGGATTAAGCCCGGTCGACAACCTGATCCAACTCCGGGTCGACAGCCACGACGTCGAAGGCGGATGCACGCTCGCCAGCCTGTTCGGCGCGCCCTTCATCCTGCCCCTGCGCCCCGGACTGCAACGCGGGAGCGACGTGAACGTGTCCATTCGATCTTCGGACATTGCCTTATCACGCCAGTATTTGTCAGGCATCTCCATCCAGAATCAGCTCAAGGGCCGTGTCTGCGCCATCATTCCGTCCGGCGACAAAGCCTTCGTTCAAGTCGACTGCGGTGTCACCCTGTTGGCGGAGGTGACCACCCGTGCCTGCCTGGACCTGCGGCTGAAGGAAGGCGACTCGGTCTACTGTTTGATCAAGGCCCATGCCGTCCGCTATCTGGCAGAACTGGACGC
>VEPB01000077.1 GCA_012026715.1 Methylococcaceae bacterium
ATGGCGCCGGCCCCGGCGGGTTGCGGCAATCGGGCGGCGCTGCGGAAAGCCTCGCGTCCCGACAGCCATCATGCCGAATCCACGCGCCAGTCCCCCTCAACGCCGCCGGGATGCCGCCTTGACAGCGGTACGTCCCCAACTAGGCTTTGGGGGCGTTGCTTTATCCCCCCACCCTATTGAGGTTGTTCCCATGTACAAGCGGATTGTATTTGTCCTGGTCTTGCTGTTGGCGAGCGAGTATTCGGCAGCATCGGTTACCGAAATTGAACCAGACGACATCACGGCCGACGCATTTCCACTTTCCACGACCGACGCGACGGTCGGGCAATTGAATGGCTCGAAGGACACGGACATTTATTCGATCACCGTCGCAAATGCCGGCGGGCCTCCGATTCCCGTTTATTTCGGCTGCAACGTCGTGATCGGTGACTGGATGACTGCGGGCGTGACCGAAGCGGACGAAAGCAACTGGACCGTTCACTATTGGGGGCCGGGCGAGACAGCTCTGCCACCAATTGTTGAATTTGGCGACGTTACCGCCGCACACAGCTTTGTCGTCGGCAAGGAAGACTGCCGGCAAGGGCTGGCGGATATCTCGGGACCCATGCGGTTCGAAATTAACGCCTCAGTCGCCGGAACCTATTACATCGCCGTACGGGGCCGTCATATCGGCAGGAGGGAGGTTACGATTGACGGAAAGCCCGTGCCAGTCGACGCCTGGATCGCCAATACGGGAGCCTATACCCTGCGGGCGATCACTAAACGCGAGACCGGCGAAATGGAGCCCAACGACGGCCAGTTGGAAGCTTATCCCCTGCCGGCCGACAGTCCGGTAACTGCCCAATTGTCATCCATGTGGGATGAGGACTGGTTCTATATCCGTACTGAAGATGCCAGCCCCAATCGGACCACCTCGATTTACATGAGCTGTGCCATCGGAAGCGGTGGCTCCAACGGCGCCAACGACCCCCTATTCCTGGTGTCAACTTATGATCCGAACGGAAATCCACAGAGCAGCTACCAGATCGGCGCTACACGTTGCACGGCGGATGGGGGCTTCAAGTTCAGCATCAATACCCCCGCCAAAGGAGATTACTACGTCAAGGTAACCGCTCCGACCTACAACGAAAACGCCCGCTACAGCGATCTGGATTACAAGCTGAGTCAGTTCTATCAAATCAACGACGGCGGCGGCAACGGCGGTTCCGGCAGCTTTACCGGCACCATCCGCAAGGCGACCATCACCGACAATGCCGCGGCCGGCAAGGACCGTTTCAATGTCGTCCTGAACAATTGCAACAACGGCGGCGTCGGCAACCTGACCCTGAGCGGCAACAAGCTGGATTTTCCCACCCTTGCCGAAACCATGCAGATCAAGGTACAGGTGGGAGGATGGTCCTGCCTGACCGATTCCACCACCTTTGCCAAGGATGCGAACAATCCATCCAAGACCATTTACAAATACTCGACTCAGTAGCAAATCGCTGGAGAATCCTGTGAGCTGCTAGACCGCCGGACCATTGCAACTGCGATTCGCGTGAACCGTAGCGGGCTGCCCACCGGGCAGCCCGTTTTTTTTGCTCACCAAGCCAGGACAGACGTCATCGTCCACGGATACTGAAGACAAAGGACCGTCGGCCGCGCAATCCCAGCGCCATACCCAAGACCGGCCAGCCGCCACGGATTCAGACTTTACGAAAACGAGCCCGCCGCAGCTGCCAAATCGCCCTTCTCAGAGCCGATGGAGCTCGCGGATCGGCGCCCTTTCCGTAGCGGAGCTGCAGGTAGAGACGGGTGATCCGGCCTATCGGAACGGCCAGTTCCGGCAGGGCCGCGGCGGCACGCCGGCCGAAATCGGCGGGGCCCTCGGCAGGATGCTTGACCAGGCCGCGGCGAGCCATTTCGGCGAGGAACTTGAGGTAAGCCGCCTGCACCGGATCGGCGATGCGAGGCCGGCGCGGCAGGATGAGCCAGGCGGCCAGGGCCAACGCCGCGGCCAGACCACCCCCCAGCCAGCGCAGAAATCCGCGCCAGTCGGCCACACCCAGCCGCTCCATCAGCCGCTGCTGGGAATCCGTGCCGTAACTCAGCACCCACCAGTTCCAGGCGTGGTCGACGCTGGCCCAGACTTGGCGGACTTGGCGCAGCGCGTCGAGCAGCCGGCTTCCGCCGGCCGCGGCGCCGTCCGGCAAATTGAAGCGGATCTCGCCTTCGGCGACCTGGGAATCGACGTCCAAGCCCTGCTCGACCCGTTCCGGCGCCACCGCGGCAGTGGGATCGATCCGGGTCCAGCCGCCGTCGTCGAACCAGACCTCGGCCCAGGCGTGGGCGTCGGCCTGTTTCACCTCCAGAAACCGCCCCAGGGAATTCCAGCTGCCGCCCTGGTAACCGGTCACCACCCGCGCGGGAATCCCGGCCAGCCGCATCAGGATCGCGAAGCTGGTGGCATAGTGTTCGCAAAACCCCCGCCGGGTCTCGAACAGAAATCCGTCCACCGGATCCGCGCCTGCCACGGGAGGCGTGAGGGTGTAATAGAACGATTCTTCGCGGAAGAAACCGAGCGCCCGCTGGACGATGGCGCGCGGCGCCTCCCCTTCCGCTTGCCAGGCCCGAACCAGGTCCAAAACCCGCTCCGAGACCCGCTCCGGCAGTTGCAGGGCCCGCTGGCGTTGTGCCGGGTCGATGCCGGCAAAACGGTAATCGGTGGCCGAAGCCAGCCGAAACTGACGCCGCTCCCCGATGGGCTGCCGGCTCATCAGTACCAGGTCGGCGGACTGGCTGAGTTCGTCCGGAAACTTGGCAGGCAGGTCCAGGGCGAACACCCAGCGCTGGTTGTGGGGCTCCAGGGTCACGGTGTAGCGCAGCCAGGCACCGCGAAACCGTGGATGGCCCGAATCCGCCACCGGACGTTCCGGCGGCAGGTCCCAGCGACGGCCGTCGGTGTGCCAGAACACCGGGCCGCGCCAATAGCGCTGCCTGGGAGGCGGCAGCACTCCCTCGAAATCGACCCGGAAGGCGGGCTCCTGGGACAAGCCCAGTTCGCTGATGGAGCCCGGCTCGATGGTGTCGCTCAACCCGGACCTGGCCTTGGTCCGGTCGTCCGGCAGTTGCCACAAGGGCCCCGCCAACCGCGGAAAAAAGATGAACAGCACCACCATCAGCGGCAAGGCCTGCCCGGTCAGAACCAGGGCCAGCCGCAGCCGCGGCCACGGCGCGAAGCTTTCACCGCTGTTGAAGCCGACCAGGGCCATCACCAGCAGCACCACGACCGCCAGGGTATAGGCCGCCATGGGGATGCTCTGGGAAAAAAGATACTGGGTGACGGCCACGAAGAAGCCGAGGAACACCACCAGGTATACGTCCCGCTCGCTGCGCAATTCCAGCAGCTTGAGCCCCAGCCCCACCACGAACAGGCTCGAGCCGCCTTCCATGCCGTAGAACCGACGATATTCGCCGAATACCAGGCCGGCTCCGGCCAGCGTCAACAGAAACAGCATCGTCCGGCTGGGAAACCGCACCACGCCGCGCCCGGCGGCAAAGCTCCACAGCACGGTCAGCAGGCAGAAGGCGACGATGGTGTTGGCGAGGTTGGCGAAATGCGGCAGCACCACCAGGACCACCGTGGCCAGCAGCAGTTCCAGCCGATGCCGCTGGGTCTCGGGGTGAAACGGGGCGTAATCGGAATTCACAGCCCGAACAACGCCAAGGCTTCCAGGCAGCGGGTTCCGTGCGCCGGTCCCAGTGCAGGCGGCAGATCCAGCCCCGGCAGCTTCAGCCCGAACCGCAGGCCGGCCCGCTCGGCATCCAGCACCCAGCGGCACAGCTGGCTCAAGCGACCCTCCACGTCGTTGCCGGGCGTGCGATCCCAGTCGAAATACAGCTCGGATTGGCGTTCGCCGCGGTATTCCTTCACCTGCACCGGCTGGCCCTTGGCCACCCCTTTCCAGTGGATGCGGCGCAAGGGATCGCCCGGCTGGTAGGCCTGGAAACCCCGGAAATCGTCGGCATGGAACAGCTGGCCCTGGCCCTGTCCGGCCTGCTCGGGAAACGGCAGCGGATCGGGCGCCGGGGCCGGATAGACCAGGGCCCGGAGGGGCAGGTTGATGAGCGACCAGGCCCGGAACAGCCCGAGGGGAAAGCTCGAAGCCAGCACGAGGGTGGGGATCGGCATCCAGCCCCGCCGGCCGGCGGTAACCGGCAGCCGCAACAGACGGTCGCCGCCGGGCGGAATATCCAGGGTCAGGGGCCGGGAGCCGCGCCAACCGACCCGCAACGCCATCCGGGCGAACCGGGCGGGATTGTCCAGATAGACCTCGAAGATGGCGTCATCGCCGGCAAACACCGGCTCCACCCGCCCCGGCCGGACCACGGTCCCGGCCAGATTGCGAAACCCGTGCAGTATCCCCACCAAGGCGATGCTGCCGATCAGAAAGCACAGGATGAATGCCAGGTTGTTGCTGTAATTGGTGGCGACCAGCAGCTGCACCGCCAGCAGCAAAGCCAGCGCCCAGCCGTAACGATTGGGCAGGATGAAGATCCGCCGATGCCCCAGCACGACGGGTCCATCCACCGCCTTCTCGCCCCGCAGGAAGCGCCCGATGTCGAACTGTTCGCGCCAGGAAAGGGAAGCCATGACCGACCTGGCGGATCAGGGAATGGCGACTTTTTTCAGCATCGGCCCCACCACCGCGTCCGCCCCCAGCGCGCCGCTGGCGGCGGGACGGAGCCGGTGGCCCGCCACCGAGGGCAGCACGGCCTGCAGGTCTTCCGGCAGCACCGAACCGCGCCGGTCGATCAGCGCCCAGGCCTTGGCCGCCTGCAGCAGCGCCAGACCGGCGCGCGGCGACAGGCCGCAGTGGAATTCCGCCGATTCCCGGCTGTAGCGAACCAGCGCCTGCAGGTAGTCCAGCAAGGCTTCGGACGCATGAACCTGCCCCACAGCCGCCTGCAGCTGCAGCAATTGTGGTGGCGGCAGGCACACCGGCAGCTTCTCCACCAGGCCGTGGCGCTCTTCGCCCTTGAGCAGGGCCCGCTCCGAGCGCTGATCCGGATAACCCAGCTCGATCCGCATCAAGAAGCGGTCGAGCTGCGATTCCGGCAGGGGAAAGGTGCCGATCTGGTGGCTGGGATTCTGGGTCGCGATGACGAAAAAGGGTTCCGGCAACGGCCGGGTTTCGCCTTCCACCGTCACCTGCCGCTCTTCCATGGCTTCCAGCAGCGCGCTCTGGGCCTTGGGGGTGGCGCGATTGATCTCGTCCGCCAAGATCACCTGATGGAAGATGGGGCCGGGGTGAAACCGGAAACTGTGGTTGCGTCCATCGTAGATGGACGATCCCAGGATATCGGCCGGCAGCAGGTCGCTGGTGAACTGGATACGGCGATACTCCAGCCCCAGCAGCTTGGCCAGGGTATGGGACAGGATGGTCTTGCCCACCCCCGGCACGTCCTCGATCAACAGATGGCCCCGCGCCAGCAGACAGCAGACCGCCAATCGGATCTGGCGCTGTTTGCCAAGGATGACGGAACCGGCGGTTTGCAGCAGGGTATCGAGGGCGTCGTGCATAGCGGGCTGAATCGAAGCAAGGATTGCCGAAGTATAGTGGCCACCGTTACCGCCCAAAGGACCCTGGGAAGCACCGTGAGTTTCCGCGATTTTCGATTAGACTTCGCTAGGCGTGTAACCAACTGGACATAGTGCTGACCCCAACGACCGGAGCGAGCGATGAATACCGTCGAAATCCCAGTGCCCTCGGTAGTGCCGAGGTCCATCCTCTCCAAGGCCCAGAAGCATGCCATCATCACCATGCTGAACCGGCGCTGGCACAACGAATCAACCAAAATCGAACGCTCGGCCGATGACATGAACGACGTCATCGTGGTCACCGCCGCTGCCGATCCGGCCGCCATCGAAGGCAGCATCAAGACCATCCTGCTGCGCAACGTCAGCTGAACGCCGGCGCGGGCGCCCATGAAACCGAATCGCAGCGGCGGCCTGGTCTATTCCACCGAGCACGGCCGCATGTGCCCCGCTTGCCGCCAGCCGGTGGCGCTATGCCGCTGCCGTGACGCCACGGCGCTTCCCAAGACCGACGGGGTGGTGCGCATCCGCCTGGAGACCAAGGGCCGCAAGGGCAAGGGGGTGACGGTGGTCGCAGGCATTCCGCTGGCCGAAGCCGAACTGCAAGAGCTTGGCAAACAACTCAAGCAGCGCTGCGGCAGCGGTGGAACGGTCAAGGACGGAACCATCGAAATTCAGGGCGATCATCGCACTCTGGTGCTGGAAGCGCTCAAGGCTCGGGGCTGGACGGTCAAGCTGGCCGGCGGTTAACTCGCGGGATTGGAATCCGCGAGTCCCTCGGAGCACAATTCGCCTTACTCCCAGCCCACCCCGGAGACCCGCCATGATCGGCGCCATCGCCATCCTGATCATCGCCTATTGGTACTACAAGACCGCCGAATCCCGCCGGCTGCCCACCCTGGCCTGGATCATCGGCGGCGTGCTGGTGTACTACGCCGGCTTTGCGGCCTGGATGTACGGCCTGCTGCAACCTTTGCTGGGGATCCGCTTCAAGGACCACGGCCTGTGGCTGGGCCTGGCCATGGACTGCTCGTCGGTGCTGGCCGGAGCGGCCCTGTCCGCGTTGTTTCGGGCCAAGGTCATGCTGAAGCAGGGCAATCCTCCCTTTCAGGCACCGTACTAAGCCCTTCTCCGCCACAGCAGTCGGGCTAAGTTTCCCCGCCGGTCAGCCGCTAACCGTGACAAGCCCTCCTGAGGGGAATCACGGTCATGCACATCCAGTCCTCCGCCATCCAGTCGCGGGCCACCCATAGCCTGCAACAGACCCGCACCGAACAACACTCGCTGCAATTCTGGGCCGGCCGAAGGCCGTCGGCTTCACCCCCAATGACCAGCGCCCCGCCGGTCGCCAGCAACGCCGTTGAACCCGCCAAAACAGGCTCGACAGGGGGGGCCCGCGCCATCGCAGCGGCGCCCTTGTCGCCCAAGGACAGCCTCAACGTCGAACTGATCCGTCGCATGATCAAGGCCATGACGGGGAAAGACTGGGATATCCGGATTCCGGAGGCCAACGGGAACCGGCCTGCGGATGACATCGTTCAGCCGCCGCCCACCGGCTCCGCCACGACCGCTCCGGCAAATTCGGCCGGCTACGGACTGGTCATCGATCACTACCAGAGCTTTCAGGAATCCGAAACCCTCACCGTCCAGGCCGAAGGCAAGATCACCACGGCCGACGGCCGACAATTCGAAGTCGCCCTGAACCTGACCATGGCCCGCTCCTACCAGACGGAGCAGTGGGCGACCGAGCGCTATGGCGACGCTGCGCGCATCGACCCGCTGGTGGTCAACCTGGGGGATGGCGGCGCGGCTCTGGACCCCAACCGGCGTTTCGAATTCGACCTGAATGCCGACGGCAAGGCCGAAGACCTGGCGGCCTTGAGCTCCCACAGCGGCCTGTTGGCCCTGGACAAGAATGGGGACGGCCACATCAACGACGGCCACGAACTGTTCGGCGCCCTGAGCGGCGACGGCTTTGCCGAGCTGGCGGGCTACGACGAGGACGGCAACGGATTCATCGACGAGGGCGACCAGGTCTTCGCTAAGCTCCGCATCTGGTTGCCGGAAGGCGGAACCGACCGCCTGCAGGAACTGGCCGACGCGGGAATCGGCGCCCTCTATCTGGGGGGGCAAGACGGGCAATTCCGCCTCACCGACGGCAACAACCGAGGCCTCGGGGAAGTGAAATCCACCGGTTTGTATCTGCGCGAAGACGGCCGCACCGGGACCCTCCAGCAGATCGACTACCTGGCCTGAACTCCACCTCGGGGCAAGGCTTAAATGACCCGGGAAAGAAACCCGCAACCGCCGTAGGATAAGGGTTTGCAAGATGCGGGAATGCCTGCGTACAATCCAACTCGCAGGCGCAATAATGTAGCAAACGAAGCCATTTATTTCCCTACGGTCTTATCGAGGGGAATTTTACCAAGAATGCAGTTTTGTTTAGCATTATCGCTGGACATTTCCGAGTTCTGCATCTAAAACTTGCGGCAGCACTGCCCGATCCAGGCTTCGGCAGCGTGCTGAACCCTTTAAGTCATATCTCAATTCAACAAGGAACCCCCTATGCGAACGAAGAAAGAACTGATCGATACCTTAGCGGACAGGACTCAGCAGCCCAAGAAAGTCACCGAGGCGTTCATCGACGCGTTGAGCGACTCGTTGCGGGAAGCTCTCGCCAAAGGAGACGAGGTTGTATTGCCCGGGGTGGGGAAATTCACGGTAAAAGCGCGTCCCGAAAGAACCGGCAGAAACCCGCAAACCGGTGCAGCGATCAAGATTGCCGCGCGTAAAGCCCCTTCATTCAGCGCCTTGAAGCAGCTGAAGGACGCCGTGGAAGGCAAGTAAAACCTGATACAGACTCGTGCATTGCTGCGCGGGGGCGTGGTGCATTGAACGTCCCCGCTTCAATTCTTCGTTCAAGAATCCGGCGCTGCCAGCTCAGGCTAGCGGTTACCGTCTTCCGCCTTCCCGGCCTTATCCCCCGGCAGCCGAAAACAAGCGGTGACCGTATTGCCGGTTCCTGAATATTCCAGCTGATCGAAGCCGAACATCCTGGCCATGGCGATGCCGCGACCGTGAGGATCGAAGGCGCGTTCGGGATCGAGCATCTGGTATGGCGTCCAATCGAAGCCCTCGCCGTCATCCTGAATCACGAATCGGATCAGGCCGTCCTCCCTTTCCAGCGTAACCTGGGCAAATCGATCACGTAACTCCGGGAGTTGGTAGCGTCGCTCGATTTCCTGCACCCAGCGATCCTCGCGAATCAGCGCGTCCTTGGTCTTATAGCCGATACCCAGATTGCCGTGCTCGATGGCGTTGATCAGCAATTCCGACAGTCCCAGCAACGCCCGCTGCGAGTCCGGGCAAAGCATGGCCAGACTGGTCGCCAGGGCCCGCGCCTGCTCCAGGGTACGAAACCGAAACATTCCGGAGGTCGCCAGTAATAGCGTCGTCCGCAACAGCTCCTCTGATCGACAGGATTCCAGCAGCCGGCGCCGCTCGGCAACGTCCGCCAGCACCGATCTCACCAGGATACGCAGGGCCGCAGGCTCGAATGGCTTGGTCAAATAGTAGTGAGCCCCCGCCTCCAGGCCTTCCTTGACTTGATCGGGACGGGTCGCGGCGGTTTGCATGATGACCGGAATCTGCCTCCACTGCTCCTGCTGCTTGAGTTGCTTGAGCAAGGTCAATCCGTCCAGTGCGGGCATCATGCGATCCAGCAGTATCAGGTCGTAAGTCGCCGCCTGCAGTTTGTCGACCACCTGCCGGGGATCGCTCACCGGGTCTACCGTGCAATCCATGCTTTCCAGGGTCGCGCGCAGCAATTCCAGGTTGATGGCTTCGTCATCCACCGCCAACAGCCTAAACATGCAGTCGCTCCAGCGTATCGAGAATTTTGCGGGGAATCTGGAAAGCGATGGCGGCGCCGCCGTCCGGGCGATTGGAGGCACCGATGGTGCCATGGTGCAGCTGAATAATTTCCCGGCAGATGGCTAGTCCGAGACCGGTGCCGCCGGCTTCCGTCCGGGTTCTGGACGACTGATAAAAGTTGTCGAAGATTTGTTCCAGCTCGGCCTCCGGGATGCCGGGTCCCTGATCCAGAATCGCAAGGGTCAATGCCGCCACCTTGGCGCGATCATTCCGGCGGCGACCGTGCGCCATGCGGGTCGATTCCAGCTGGACGAGGATGGTTCCATCCTCCGGGCTGAACCGAACGGCATTCGCCAGCACGTTGCGGATGACCTGGGCAATGCGCTTGCTGTCGATTTCCGCGCAGGCATTCTTGGCGTTGCATTGGAGTTCGATTTTGAGCCTTTTCGCCTGAGCCAGGGGCACCAGTTCCCTGATGACGGACTCTGCGACCGCCCTCACATCGGTAGAGACAACCTCCAACTCCAATTTGCCCGCTTCCAGCTTGGACAAGTCGAGCAAGTCGTCCAGCAACGCCAGCAGCCGTTCACCGCTTTCGGCAATGCGGGAGAAATGGTTCCGCGCCACCGCCGGATCCAGATCGGGCTTTTCCAGCGCGAGTTTGGAAAATCCGAGAATGGCGTGAAGCGGCGTCCTCAGTTCATGGCTCATGTTCGCCAGAAACAGCGACTTGCTCTGATTGGCCCGTTCCGCCTCCTGTTTGGCGGCAACCACGTCCTTGACCTGGGCCGCCACCAATTCAGTCAGATGGTCCCGGTGCAACAGCAATTCGGTTTCCAGCCGCTTGCGGTCGGTGATGTCGCGGGCGATTTTCGATGCGCCGATCACCTTGCCGTCAATACCACGCAGTGGGGAAATGGTCAGCGACAGATCGATTTCGGCTCCGTCCTTCCGAATCCGGCGGGTCTCGTAGTGGTCGATCTGGTCGCCGCCGGAGACCCTTGCCATGATTTCAACCTGACGAGGCAACTCGTCGGCCGGAATCAGCGAACTCATACAGACGCCGATCGCCTCCTCGGCCGAATAACCCAACAAACTCTGGGCGCCCAGATTCCAACTGGTAATCACGCCCTCCCGATCAACCGTGATGATGGCGTCTTCGGTTCCTTCGACCACCGCGGCCAACAATGCCTTATGGCGCTCCGCCTGTTTGCGCTCGCTGATATCCACGACCGTCGCCAGCATCGCCGGACCATCGTCGGTATCGATACGGTTCAACCCGACTTCGGCCGGAAACTCCGTGTCGTCGGAACGTAACCCGACGATCTCGCGTCCCGCTGACATGGTCCGAGACAATGGACCCCACTCCACGCCCTGCATCAGCTCGCGATGGCGCGCTCGGTAGCGCTCCGGGAGAAGCATCTCAAGCGCCTGGCCCACCATCTGTTGGCGGGAATATCCAAACATGACTTCGGCGTGGCGGTTGACCAGAAGGATGACGCCATTCCGGTTGACCAACACCGTCCCGGCTGGAATCGCCTCCACCACCTTCTTAAAGGTTTCCTCCAGCCTCTCGCGCAGCTTGACTTCCTGCTCCAGGCTCCGATTGATGCTCATCAGGTGGGATGGGCTAGGCACGGTCAACAGGGTGGGGATAATTGGCCAGAACACGAAAGCCGTTGAGGCCGCCAGCACGGCCGTGACCACCTTGGCACCGGCATCGACCCAGTAAAGCGGTTTCCAAATGACGACGATGCCGAGAAAATGAGTGACGCCGCACGCGGCGATGAACAGGCCGAACATGACCAGCAGCCATTTGAACTCCAAGTCGCGTCGCCAAGCCGCGAAATACAACAGGCCCAAAGGAATCGAAAAATAGGAGAGGACGATGACCGCGTCGGCGATGACATAGGTCCATAGCAACGGCGGGGTCCACAGGAAGCAATGTCCGTGGGCCATGAACTGCGAGGCGCCCGTCGCGAACTCCGTCATGTCTGCCATCCCCTGGTGGATTGGATCAGGTCGATGCGAACGGCCTGCTCGGCTCTGCCATAAAGACCTCCGTCAAATATCCGTCTGGCCCCGTAGCCGGCGACCAAGCATCCCCGAAACCCCGTCCCACAGAGCATGCTTCCTGCCGAAACACGGATCGCCATCGCGCGGCGCGAGCCCCAGATCGTCCCAATCAGGCTAGCCCATCACTCATGCCTGTCAAATGGCACCGACACGGTGCGCCAGGCTCCGAACCGGGGATATCCGCAGCCTTACGACTTGAACTTCCGGATTCCGACCATATTTCCCTGGGCCGGACTATCGAGCAAATCACAACCCAAAGGAGGCCTTACGCATGTTTGCTAGTCTGCTTTACCGCGACATCCAATCCGCGAGGTTCCGGCCATGATCGAAACCTCATCCCTCACCAAGCGCTACGGCCACTTCACCGCGGTCGACCACATCAGCTTCAAGGTCGAGCCGGGCCAGGTCCTGGGGTTTCTGGGGCCCAACGGCGCCGGCAAATCCACCACCATGAAGATGATCGCGGGCTTTCTGGCCCCCACTGAAGGCCGAGCCACGGTCTGCGGCTTCGACGTGGAAGACCGGCCGCTGGAGGCCAAGCGCTCCCTTGGCTATCTGCCGGAAGGCGCTCCCAGCTACGGGGAAATGACGCCCGGCTCCTTTCTCGACTTCGTCGCCGGGGTGCGCGGCCTGGCCGGCGAGCACAAGCGCAAGCGGCTCGATGACGTGATCGGCCGGCTGCAACTGGACGGGGTGCTGGAGCAGACCATCGACACGCTGTCCAAAGGCTTCAAGCGCCGGGTCGGGCTCGCCCAAGCCATCCTCCACGATCCGCCGGTGCTGATCCTGGACGAACCCACCGACGGCCTCGACCCCAACCAGAAGCACGAGGTGCGCGGCCTGATCAACGCCATGGCCAAAGACAAGGTCATCGTCATCTCGACCCACATCCTGGAAGAGGTTCACGCGGTCTGTAACCGGGCCATCATCATCGCCGGCGGCAAGCTCTTGGCCGACGCCACCCCGGCCGAACTGGAGGCGCGCTCCCGATACCACCTGGCGGTATCGCTCACCACCACCGAAACCGCGGCGGCCCAATCGGCCCTGAACGGAATCGCCGATATCGAGAGCATCGAGGTCGACCCGCAGGACCACCGGTTGACCGCCTTCCCCAAGCAGGGCAGGCAGATCCTCACGGCGGTGGCCGACACCCTCAAGGCGCAGAACATCCCGGTGACCGAATTGCAGCTGGAAACCGGGCGGCTCGACGAGGTGTTCCGCACCATCACCCAACCCCACACCCGGGAGGCGCGCGCATGAACCCGACATTGATCCTGTTCCGGCGCGAACTGCGCAGCTATTTCGCCACCCCGGTGGCTTACGTGTTCATCGTCATCTTCCTGCTGCTGTCGGGCTCCTTCACCTTTTATCTGGGGGGTTTCTTCGAGCGCGGCCAGGCGGATCTGGAACCCTTTTTCCATTTCCACCCCTGGCTCTACCTGTTCCTGGTGCCGGCGGTGGCCATGCGGCTGTGGGCCGACGAGCGCAAAAGCGGCACCATCGAACTGCTGCTGACGCTGCCCATCACCATGTGGCAGGCGGTGTTCGCCAAGTTCCTGGCGGCCTGGTGCTTCATCGCCATCGCGCTGGTGCTGACCTTCCCCATCTGGATCACGGTCAACTACCTGGGCGATCCGGACAACGGCGTGATCGTCACCAGCTACCTGGGCAGCCTGCTCATGGCCGGCGCCTTCCTGGCCATCGGGGCGTGCCTGTCGGCCGCCAGCCGCAGCCAGGTGGTGGCCTTCATCCTCAGCGTGGTGGTGTGCTTCTTGTTTCTCCTGGCCGGTTTTCCGCTGGTGCTGGACGTATTCCGCGCCGTCGCGCCGCAAGGCCTGGTGGACGCGATCTCGGGGCTGAGCTTTTTGACCCACTTCAACGCCATATCCAATGGGGTGATCGACCTGCGCGACCTGGTCTACTTCATCCTCACCATCGGCTTCTGGCTCTATGCCAATGCCGTCGTCATCGATCTCAAGAAGGCCGAATAGGAGGGGCCCATGACGCTGAATCGCAAGACTTTGACCGGCAGCGCACTGGCCATCCTGGCGGTGCTGTTCGTGGCCGTGGTGCTGATCTCCAACCTGCTGTTCCGGGGAGTCCGGCTGGACCTCACCGAGGGTTCGCTCTACACCCTGTCGGACGGCACCCGCAACATCCTCGACAAGATCGACGAACCCATTCATCTAACTTTGTACTTCTCCGATAAGGCCACCGCCGACAGCAACCGGGCCGACGTGCGTAGCCTGCGCACCTATTTCGAGCGGGTGCGCGAGCTGCTGGAAGAAATGGGCAACCGCGCCGGCAGCAAGATCCGGCTGGAAGTGGTGGACCCCATTGCCTACTCGGAAGCTGAGGATCGCGCCGCGGCGGCGGGGGTGCAGGGCATTCCGCTGGGACCCTCGGGCGAGAAGATCTTCCTGGGGCTGGTGGGCACCAATTCCACCGACGGCCAGGCCGCCATCCCCTTCTTCGAGCCGGACAAGGAGTCCCTGCTGGAATACGACGTGGCCAAGCTGATCCACGACCTCACCACGGTCAAGAAGCCGGTGGTCGGATTCCTCTCCGGGCTCGACATGAGCGCCGGCTTCGATCCCGAGACCCGGCAGCTGCGCGAACCCTGGGCGGCCTACCAGCAGCTGGCCCAGCTGTTCGACATCAAGCCGGTCAACGCAACGGGTTTGAAATCCATCGACGCCGCCATCAACCTGCTGATCGTGGTTCACCCCAAGCAACTCAACGAGGACGCCCAGTACGCCATCGACCAGTTCGTGCTGCGGGGTGGCCATCTGATGGTGTTCGTCGACCCCAACGCCGAACTGGACGAAGGCGGTGCCGATCCCTCCAACCCCATGGCGGCGATGATGGCCTCCAAGGCGTCCGACCTGCCGGCCCTGTTCAAGGCCTGGGGGGTGGAATACAGCCCCAACGACGTGGTGCTGGACCGCGCCCATGCCCTCACCATCAACGCCCGCGGCGGCGCGCCCATGCGCCACCCTGCCATGCTGCGGTTCGCCAAGGCGGACCTGAAGCAGGACGACGTGGTGACCGCCAACCTGGACACCATTCACCTGGCGACCGCCGGCTCCTTCAGGCTGGCCAAGGATAGCCCCGCCAAGCTGACGGCGCTGATCCAGACCGGTGACCAGGCCATGACGGTGCCGACGGAGAAGATCAAGTTCCTGGCCGACCCCTCCAGCCTGCTGAGCGACTACAAGCCGACCGGCGAGCGTTACGTGCTGGCCGGACGCCTGCAGGGCAAGTTCAAGACCGCCTTCCCGCAGCGCAGCGACGCCGGCCATCTGGCGGAAGCCAAGGAGGACGGCGAAATCCTTCTGGTGGCGGACACCGACATCCTCAGCGACCGGCTGTGGGTGCGGGTGCAGCACTTCTTCGGCCAGAAGCTGATGAACGCCTTCGCCAGCAACGGCGATTTGTTCATCAACGCGGTGGACAACTTGAGCGGGTCTTCCGACCTCATCTCCATCCGCGGCCGCGGCACCTCCACCCGCCCCATCACCAAGGTCGAACAGCTCAAGCTGGCCGCCGACGACCGCTTCCGGGTCAAAGAACAGGAGCTGCAGCAGGAGCTGACCGACACCGAGCGCAAGCTGGCGGAACTGCAGAGCGGCAAGTCCAAGGACGAAAAGTTCGTGATGAGCCCGGAGCAGCAGAAGGAGCTCGAGAACTTCCTCAAGCGCAAGCTGGAAATCCGCAAGGAGCTGCGGGAAGTGCGGCGCCAACTGGATGCCGACATCGACAACCTGGGGTCCCGCCTCAAGTTCGTCAATATCGCCCTGATCCCCCTGCTGCTGACCCTGGGCAGCCTGGGTTATCTGGGCTGGAAATCCCGCCAGCGCTCGGCTTGAGGAGGTGATGCCATGAACCATGTCAACAGCAAAGTCGTCCTCGGGCTCGGTGCCGCGGCGTTGGCGGCCATCGTCGCCGCCGCGCTCCTCTCCAGTCACCGCAAGCCGGCGGCCGAAACCGTCCAGAGCGGCGGCTACGCCGTTCCGGCCCTGCGCGATCACGTCAACGAAGTCACCGTCGTGACCGTGACGGCGGCCGAAAACAAACCGCTACTGAGCCTGGCGCGCGGCGACCGGGGCTGGACCGTCAAGGAAAAGGGCGGCTACCCCGCCGACAGCGGCAAACTGCGGGAACTGCTCCTCAAGCTGGCCGACGCCAGCCTGCTGGAGCCCAAGACCGCCAGCGAGCAGCGCTATCCCGAGTTGGGAGTGGAAGACACCGGCGTCAAGGACGCCAAGGGGCTGAAGTTGTCGCTGGAGGGCCTGGCCAAGCCGGAAGCGCTGATCGTCGGCAACTTCAACAGCAAGGCCAGCGGTACCTTCGTGCGCCGTCCCGACGACAAGCAAAGCTGGCTGGCCAAGGGCAACCTGACCGTCGACCGCGATCCGACCCACTGGCTGGACAAGGCGATCGCCGACATCGGCTCGGACCGCATCGCGGAAGTCGTGCTGACGGGACCGAGCGGCAAGACCCTGCGGGTCTACAAGGAGCACCCGGGCGATACCGACTTCAAGGTGGCCGACCTGCCCGCCGGCAAGGACCTCAGCTCGCCGGGAGCGGCCAATGGCCTGGCTTCCACACTCGGCGACCTGACCCTGCAGGACGCGGCGCCGGCTGCGGAGGCCAAGGTACCCGCCGATGGCCAGCAGCACAAAGCCGGCTACCGCACCTTCGATGGGCTGAAGGTGGACGTCACCGCCTGGAAGGACGGCGACAAGCACTACGCCCGCTTCACCGCCGTGCTGGAACAGGCCAAGGCCGAGGCTCACGTTCAGGAGACCCAGGCCAAGGCCAAAACGGATTTCGAGGCCAAGCAAAAGGACGACCCCAAGCTCACCCCGCCGCCGGAAGTGGCCGATCCCGCCAAGGACCGGGAACAGCGCCTAGCTGCGTTGGCCAGTGAAGCCGCCGGCCTCACCCGCCGCTTCGAGGGCTGGGTCTTCGTCATACCGCCTTTCAAGTACGTCTACATGGATAAAACCATGGACGACCTGGTGAAAGCGCCGGCACCCACCAAACCGGAAGCCGCCAAGGCCGAGCCCGCGAAACCCGCCGCCAAAGCGCCCGAAGTCAAGAAACCGGAACCGAAGAAACCTTCAGCCGGGAAGCATTGA
>VEPB01000410.1 GCA_012026715.1 Methylococcaceae bacterium
AAGGCATTCACGACCTCGAGCAACCCGAGTATGCCGTGATGCAGCGGCCGTCACGCCGCCCTCACATTGCCTCCGGCGCAATACGCGATTAAACCGGTATTGCGCACTACGGCTTTTGGTCTTCCGGCTTCGAGTCCCCCAACCGCTGGTCGGATTCGCCTTTTGGGCAATATCCAGGTTTTCTACCCGACCCGTTTGGTTTCAACCCTACGCCTTCCGACTGCGCCCAGACCGCCCAACGCGCTGCCAAATAACCATACAGCGGCTGGAACAGGTACCGAAGCAACGTTGCCGGGTACGACGGCCCAAACATTACTGTATCTCGGAACTGCTCCGTTCATCAGGGTAAAGTTATTGATGGTTCCAAACAGCGGTCGCGCCACATCGGCGTTTGTGGCACTAGTCAGGTTCGAGGTCCAATAAAAGGGGGGAACCCAAGTAAACGGGGAAATCGCGCCTGATCCAGCGCCAAGCTGGGTGATGAGCGCCTGAGCTTCGCCGCTGGTCGGCAACCGCCAGTTCGAAATGGTTTGGCTGCCATATTGGTAGGTGAAATTGTCTGCCCACGCCGTGGCGGCCCACCAGCTACCCATCCAGCGAAAGAGCGAGGTGTTCTCGTACATAAAATCGCTTGCAGCGATCGTATGAGGACTGCCTAACGAGGGAGTCACGACCGTACCCAAGAGCGGTCCGGTGTATGGATCGGCGACGGGATTGCTCGTCGAACCGGCGATGTTGTTGGTAAACGCATGGCCGTCGGAAATCCAGGTTACGTTGGACACATCGTCATAGATCAGCCCATTGCCGATGCTGGTCAGGCTGGCCTGCGATGAAGCGGAGAACAGGAACGACGACAATACCAATGCCGAAGTAATCGAGGCTCTTAAAGTCATGCAAATTTTCATGTCGGTTACTCGTGTATAGGTGGACGCGATAATACCCTGGCTCAATGAGCCTTAAGCGGACCCTGCCTCGATAAAACGGACAAGCGATCTGCCGAAAACCCGACCCCTTCACGATAGCGCGCTGCCAAAGGTGACAAAGGGCGGGAATCAGGCCATCCGGTCGTTCATCTTCAAGACAACGACCAGAATTTGAATGATGGCTTCAAGGCAAGAAGGCTCCAGTTGCCTTTGAAGCAAAAAAAGCACCAACGGCGATTAGCCGATTCTGAACGGGGCCCGATTCATCGTGCCCACACAAACTTCGAGGGAAATGCCGCACTCTGTGTGATTTCGCGTGGCAGGGTACCGTTACGGCGACCTATTCTGCTCGATTCCGATCGGTGGTTCGGATCACCTGCACTCCATCTGGACGCTGCCACCCGGCGATGACAACCTCGCTATCCGCTGGTGGCGGATCAAGAATGCTCCGATTGGCAAGGCGCAATCGAACGCACAAAATTTGTTTCCGTAAGATTCCGCTGCGCCGATAGCAACTTCTACGACCTATTGTTCGCCGGCACCGAACGGGAAACACCTTGTCTCATCGCAGCCAACAGCGACTACCGTATGATCGGGTCATCGCCAACACCCGCCCGGACCCGCAAGCATGAGCAAGATCGGCATCTTTTTCGGCACCGAAACCGGCACCACCCGGCTGATCGCCAAGAAAATCCACAAGAAACTGGGGGACGACATCGCCGCCAAGCCGGTCAACGTCAATCGTTCATCCCTCGACGACTTGCTGCAGTACGACGCCTTGATCCTTGGAACGCCCAGCTACGGCGAGGGCGACCTGCCATGCCGCCGGATCGGCTGCCTGGAGTCCAATTGGGAAGAACTGCTGGCACAGTTCGACAATGCCGACTTCTCCGGCAAGCGGGTGGCCCTGTTCGGGCTCGGCGCCCAGGAGCGCTACTCGGACCGTTTCGCCAGTTCGCTGTTCCGGCTCTATGAGGCGTTCAAGGGATACGGCGCCGAAATCGTCGGCGGATGGAACACCGAGGGCTACACCTTCGAGCACTCCGCCGCTGTGGTCGACGGCCAGTTCGTCGGACTGGTCATCGACCAGCGCACCCAAAGCATGTTCACCGACGAACGCATCGATGCCTGGCTCGCCCAGGTCAAACCGCTGCTGCTGGAGAAATTCGCCGCCCCCGCATGAGCTTACCGCCTGCCCGCATCGGTTGCGGTGACGGCAACAACGGCGTCCGGCGCGAAACCAGGGATCGCTTTCAGCGGTCTCAGTTCGGTGATGGCACTTCGCCAATAGCTGAAAATCCCCAGTCGTTCGGACAAATGCATGGCCGAGCATCCACCCAACGGGCTTGTACCGCAGAAGCGTTGGTCTCAACTCGTCACGCAGGAGAGCAACGCGCTGGATCTGGAACCGGGTGTCTTCACCTGGAGTGATCCGGCCGCCATTGCCCGGTCCTTGATGCGCGCGGCCGAGGCCAGCAATCGCCGAAAATCCTCCCCCTTCCGCTCGGCAATGTCGATGTTGACCTTCTACATCAACCGCGCCGGTTCGCGACTCTCCAGCGACCAACTGATTCGACTCGAAGTCGCGAAAGATGAACTACGGTCGCTCTATGGCCGCTCACGCAAGGTTTCCGCATAGCCGGCCGCTGGGGCGACCCCCCTGTCATGGAAATAAGGAACCCTCTCTCTGTGGGAGAGCCCGATGTGCGATGTCTCGCACCGGATTGTTCCCAAGAACCAAGGTGTAGGGAGGGCAAACGGCATGGGGTTTACCCACCGCAGCGGTGGGCAGATGGAGCCTGCCCACCCTACCTTGAACGGTCGTTTCATCGATGGGTTTCCGGGTAGGGCTTAGCAACACCATGGGCGTGCAACCCTAAGACACCCGCACGGTTAAGGGCAAACCGGCGCGCCCAAGCGGGTGCCGCCAGTGGTGACGATCCGGTTCCAGGGGCCCGACGGAACGGTGCCAGCCTCCACAAAGCGCCAGGCCGTCGGAGTGATGCCATCGGCCAGCTTCAGGCAATCCCGCAAGGCCGGCGACACGTCCAGTCCTGCCCGGTGGTTTCGGCGGCTGCGCGGCTGGGCGGCACCGAACACGTAACGGGCGGCGTTCTCGCCGAAGGGGCCGACGTCCTCCCACTGGCCGTAGCAGGTCTGATCGCCGCGGACCACCTCCACCCAACGGTTCTTCAGCAGGGATTGTCCATCGCCAAGCGGGACCGAACTCGCCCACGGCACCAGGCTTGGCACCGAATCCTTGCGCACCCCGTCTCCGTCCAAGTCGTTATACGGCAAGGCGATGTAGAACGGATTCTCCATGGGTGTGAAACCGGCCGGCAGATCGCCGTTGCGCGCATCCGGTGAATCGACGCCGCCATAGCTCTCCATCCAGCACTCATCCCAGGCGCTATCCAGGTTGGCGATGCCGCCGTTGGCGGATCCGGCCTCCTCGCCGACCCAGAATACCGTGGTGGAGATGCCGGTGTGGTAGCTGTGCAGCCGTCGGGCGCGGCTGGAACGGAGGTTGCCGACAGCATCGCGGGCCGTGACCCACCAGATCAGGTCATGCCAGCCGTTTTGCCCGGCCAGGGCCAGAAGGCCCCGCCATTGCGCCGCTGTCGGCGTGAAACGGGTTTCGGTCAACGCGGGCTTGCCCGCCGGGACTACCCGCAGCTGCCGGTAGGACTCGGTTCCGGTGAACACCAAGCGGTATTCGACCGCGCCTCCGGACGCCGTCCAGCTGAATTCGGGAATCCCATCGGGCGCGGCCACCGCCCCGTCGGCCGGAGCCGTCAGGACAACCTCCGGCCCGCCGGCGGGCGGGTGCCCGGCCACCTCGACGTAACGATCGAGGCTGCGGGGCGGGGTCAGCGGCACATAGCCACGGGCCTCGGCACGGCTGTAGAAGGCATCGCGCAGCTTGCGCCGGGTCGGGTAGTCGATGGCGACCACCGTCTTGCCAGCATCGCGGAATAGGTCAAGCCAGGCGGTGACCTGGTCGGTGTGCCGACGGCTCTGCGGGCGGTTACCCAAGGTCCAGGTGTCCTCGGCGCCGATGCCGTCGACCGCCTGCACATAGCTCGGATCGATCGCGCCGAGGCCCGCCCCGTTTTGTGGATAGACCAGGAAACCGGGGCGGCGCTGGCGACCGTAATCGGCCAGGGCCTGGACCAGGGTCACCATGTCGGCAGCCGCCGTCGGCCTCTGGTTCTTGCCATCGGGTCCCCAGTATTCGTAAGCGTCGACGATATCCAGGTAGATCCCGTCGAAACCCTGGGCGAGGATGCGGTCCAGGTAGGCGCCGTCGGATCCGAACAGCAGCGCCTGCCAGGCCGGATCCCAATAGCGGACCTTGTAGTTGCCCGGCCAGTCGGGATTGATCGACCCCAGCCACGACGGTGGCTGCTTGCGCCAGGACGGCTGCCAGTAGTACCGGTAGTCCTCCGCCTCGCCGATGCTCAGGTAGGCCAGGACGGTGCGCTTGCCGCCATCCCGCAACCGCTCGATTTCGGCAGGAGTCCATTCGCCCGCGGCGGTGCCGTCGTGGCTGTAGTCGGTCACGACCAGGGAATAGGAGGACGCGGCAACCTGGCCGATGTCCAGGCCCTGCAACTGATACAGCAGGTTGCCGGGGGGCGCCGCAGCCACCCCGGTCACGGCCAAAACGATGCCCGCGAAGATTCCTGCCACCCTGTTTAGGTCTAATCTCATCCTGGGATCTCCTTTGACGACACGGTCCTGCGGAAGATCTGCCGAGACGGCGGCGTCCGCAGGCGCCGTCCGATCGCTCGAAGAATTCAGCGAAACCCACCACGACCGACAAGTGCCGCGACAGCCGCAGGCCACAGTGTACCCGCTGAGTTTGATGGGATCGAGGCGCGGCATCCATGGGATTCAGCGCACCCGGCGCGGGCGATGGCGGCGGTCGCCACTGGCGACCGCCGCGTCGAGCGGTCTGGGCCGCCCAGGGGCAGCCCAGTCTTTCATCGGCCCCGTTGCGGGGACCGGCTTGAACGGCGAATTACCGAAACCAAATCATTGGGCAGGAATCGCCATCATGTAGGCCGCACCATTGTCGTAGACCGCCACCGCACGGGCACTGGAAGCCGGTCTGTTGGTGATGAACTTGCAGTACACCCCGTCACCGTTGACGTCGCCCAAAGCGGTACCTGCCCCCGGTTGCAGCGATCCGGTCAGTGGCTGCGGATCGGTCAGGATCGTCCCGTCGTACTTGTGAATTTCGATGGTATAGGTCATCGGCTTCTTGCCGACGTTGACGATGTCGCAATAGATCCGGCCATTGGTGCCCCATCCGGACAGAGCCGGGGCGGTCGTGAGCGTGGCGGCGCCGGCGCCGATCGAAAAACTTGCCGCGGCGGCGAGGATCAAACTGGCGCATATAGGCGATTTTCTGATCATTCTTCCAGATACCTTCGATTTGATTGATGGGATAGTCAGTGAACCGGCCAGCGGCGGCGTTCGCACCGTTTCTTCATCGAACCCGCCGACCGGCCGGGTATTGAGTATAGGCGCCTTGCGGTTGGCGGTTCGGCCCGGAGTAGCCCCCCCCCGAGACAAAGGTATCGTCCAGCGACTAATATGGCCCTCCGCATCCGCAACAGAGGGCGAGCCATGAACGACCGAACCAAACTCCGCTGGGGCATCCTGGGGGCTGCCCGGGTCAATGAAAGGCTGCTGCCGGCGATCGTGGAGGCCTCCAATTCCAGACTGGTAGCCATCGCCAGCCGCCGACCGGGCGCCGCCGCCGAAACTCTGGCGAAATATGCGCCGCAAGCCCAGGGGGTGAAGATCCACGATCAGCCCGAAGATCTGCTGGCTGACACCGAGGTTCAGGCGGTGTACCTTCCCATGGCTAACCGGGAACATGCGGAATGGGCGCTCAAGGCGATCGCCAGGGGCAAGCATGTGCTGATCGAAAAGCCCATGGCGCTGACCGTGGCCGACATCGATGCCATCGAGGCCGCCGCCAGACAGCACGGCGTGACGGTGATGGAAGGCTTCATGTACCGCTTCCACCCCCAGCATGCACGGGTAGGGGAGCTGATCGAGTCGGGGGTGATCGGCGAGGTGAGGCTGGTGCGTACCGCCTACTCCTTCCTGATGCGGCCGGCACGCATGTATCGGCTGGCCGATCCCATCGCGCGAGGTGGCGGCGCCATGTGGGACATCGGCTGCTACGCCATTCATTCCGGCCGGATGTGGTTCAAGGATCCCCCGCAGGCGGTGAGCGCGATCGCGACGCTGAACGACAACGGCGCCGACACCACCACCTCCGGCATCGTCGACTACGGCGGCGGACGGCGGCTCCATTTCGACTTCAGCTTCGAATGCGGACGCCGCTCGGAATATCTGATCAACGGCACCAAGGGCTGGATCCGCTGCCATACGGTCTGGCAACTGCCGGGTGACCTGCCGGTGGTCTCCTGGGCCACCGACGACGGCTGCGGCACCGAGGAACGGCTGCCGGTGGCCAACCATTTTCGGCTGGAGATCGAGCATTTCAGCGATTGCGCGCTGACCGGCAAGCCACCAGCGCTTTCGTTCGAGGACGCCCGGGCCAATTGCCGGCTGATCGTGGCCGCCTTGCAATCCGCGGCGGAAGGAAAGCTTGTCCGGTTAGGTTAGGATTCGGCCCAAAATAACTTCCCCGACTTCTCGCCGGAGGGAGTCCAAGCCCACCGGGTCGAATTCTGGAACCCTCTCCCCGCGGGAAGGTCCGCGACTCAAGCGGACGTTTGCGATTGGAGGAGCGGCAGGGTGAGGGCCAAGCGCCTGATGTTTCAACACGCTTACCGCAAGCACGAGGCGCCTGGGCCCTCACCCCAACCCCTCTCCCGCGGGAGAGGGGCTTCAACGCGATCCCATCGGGACTGCGCCCAGAAATATCCGTCGGGGACGGACTTCCGGGAGTTTATTGTCGACCACATCCTTAGGCTTGAAGCGCGACGGCTATAGGGGCGCGAAGGGCACCGCACTCGGGCAGAGAGCGGTAGCCGTCAGAATTTTTGGCTGGAATTGGAGCGATCCATCAGAACAGATGAATCGACGAAGCGAACCACTGGGACCGTACGGTTGCCAGATACACGTTGTTTTCCCTGGTACCGTAGGAATTGCGCGGAACCAGTTTCTTGCGGATGCGGGGACGTCCCTTGCGAAAGGAGATCTTCACCACCATTTGCCGATTGCTCAGCGCGCCGAGCGCCTGCTTTTGCACCAGGCAGGTCAAGTCGCTTTTCAGCTCTAGCGCCTTCTGATAGGCGGAGGCGACCGCTTCCTTGGAGCTATTGAAGGTACCCAATACGTGCATGATTTTCCCCGGTAGAACAACGGCGGACTTGACGCGCCGGGACAGTCATCGCTGACGTGGCGGCCGCGAGCGGTGATGCCAGTCTAGCCGGGACGAACTCGCAAAAACGTGAGCTATTACCGGAATTGAAACGGATCGGTACGCTGGCTTTACTTGATTTAGAAGCCGTCTTGAAAAACTACCAGCAGTGAAGTCAAGGTTCCTTGTCCCTCTCTACAGGAACCCGGTGAGGTCCCCGAGTGATTTGAAAGACAAAGACTGGGCGCTGGTAGAGGCTTACTTTTACCCCAATGATCGCCGCGAAAGTGGGTGCAAACATCCCCGCAGGCGGATTGTTGACGCGATTTATTGCATCGTTAATACAGGTGCCCAGTGGCGGCAACTGCCGAATGACTTCCCACCATGGAAAACCGTTTATGACCCTTTCATTCGATAGAGCAAAATGGGTCTGGGAGAAAGTGTGGGACGAGCTGCCGGCGGCGATTTCCCGCACTTGGGGGATCTTCCTGCGCCCCATGGTCTTGGACCGGGCGCCGCCCTCGGCGGTGCACGGAATCCAACGCCTCCACTCCATCACGCACGACGAAAATTTCGTTAGCAAGGTTGCGTTCGGCCAATGCTGCCAGGGTGAGTTCAACATCCTTGAAATCGTCTTCAACCAGCAGGTTATGTTTGAGGGAGCTCATCATCAACCGCCCGGAGCAAGTTCCGGCAGTGAAAAATAGAACGTCGCGCCACGATCGACTTCGCCCTGTGCCCAGGTTCTGCCGCCGTGCCGATGGATGATGCGGCGCACATTGGCCAGCCCGATGCCGGTGCCTTCAAATTCATCGGCATGATGCAGGCGCCGAAACACGCCAAAGAGCCGGTCAACATACTGCATGTCGAACCCCACGCCATTATCGCGCACGAAGATGCTGGTCTCGCGCGCCTCGCGGGTGGAGCCGATTTCGATCTCCGCTCGCGGGCGCGGCTGGGTGAACTTCAAGGCGTTCGAGAGGAGGTTGACCAGCACCACCCGTAACAGCGCCCGATCGCCGGTGACGACTGGCAAGTCGGCAATGTGCCAATCAACGGCGCGACCGCGCGTCTCCGGCTCGAAGTCGCGAATGACCTCCTGCACGAGGTCCTTCAGATCAACCGCTTGCCGGGCCAGTTCGTGGCGATCCATGCGCGAGAAGGACAGCAGATCGTCAATCAACAGGCCCATCCGTTTGGCCGAACTCGCGATCGTCTCCATGTAATGTTGGTTTTGTTGATCGAGGGTCGCGGCCAGTCGTTTTTGGAGCAGTTCAACAAAGCCGACGATGTGGCGCAGCGGCGCGCGCAGGTCGTGCGACACCGAGTAGGCAAACGCCTCCAGTTCCGCGTTCGCCCCTTCGAGTTGGGTGGTGCGCTCGGCGACCCGTTGCTCGAGATCCTGATTGAGCCGACGGATTTCCTCTTCGGCGCGCTTGCGCGCGGTGATGTCAACAGACAAAACAAAGATTCCTTCCGGCGCGGGTTGAATGCTGAGATCAAACCACGCCGCCGTGCCGTCGGGATAGATGAATTCGTTGTTCATCCGCGCCGAAGTGCGTTCAATCATGCAGCGGCGCAGAGCGCGAAACATATCTGTGTGCTCAATGCCCGGGTAACACTCGATCATTGTATGGCCCAGAAACTGCTCCTGTCTTCGTTGACCTTGCTCGGCAACCGCGCCGTTCACATAGAGGTAGCGCCAGTCAAAACCAATAATCTGATAGCCTTCCAACATGGTGTCCAAGGTTCGGTGGAAGCGTTCTTCGGATTTCCGAAGTGCTTCTTCCGCGCGCTTGCGCTCGGTGATGTCGCGCACCAAGGCCAGGTTGTAGCCTCGACCGTCGTACTCGAAATAGTTGGCGCTAACTTCGACCGGGAAAAGGTGGCCATCCTTCGCTCTGTGGCGACCCTCGAAAATATGCGAGCGCTGCGTTTTGAGATCGTTCCAGTAGCTGGGCCAGCGATCCAGCGGAAAGTCGGGATCGACATCCGGCATGCTCAACTCGAGCAGTTCAGCGCGGGTATACCCCAGGGCGTGGCAAGACTCGTCGTTGACGAAATGAAAGCGGGCGTGCTCATCGAGCAGATAAGCCGCTTCGCGCACATTGTTCAGCGCAAAATTCATGAGGGCAAGATTCTGCTCCGCCTGTTTGCGCTCGGTGATGTCCTGGATCGAAAAGACGACGTTTTCGATCTGTCCCGATTCATTCAAAAGCGGTGCGCCATTGATGGACAGGAACACCCGCCGCCCCGTGGGCCATTCAATTGCGTGTTCCACCTCAAAGACGGGTTGGCGGGTGGTCATGACCTGTCGGAACGGGAGTTGTTCGTCGGGAAACGGTTCCCCGGCAAGGTCCGTGATGCGCCAGGCCGGCGCGTTGTAAGCCCGCTGCGTGATCTCGTCTTTACTCAAGCCCAACAGTTGCTCGGCTTGACGGTTGGCAAAGGTCACTTGTCCTTCGAGGTTGACCATCATGATGCCCACGGGGCTGGTTTCCATGATGTTGGCAAGCAAGGTGCGTTCGCGTTGCAGCGTCGCCTCGGCGTGTTTGCGCTGCGCGATCTCAGCCTGCAATTCTTGGTTGGCTTGGGCCAACTCTGAGGTGCGTTCTACCACACATTTCTCCAGGCTCTCCTTCGCTTCTTGCAACTCTCGGTTCTCATAGACGCGGATGCGTCGTGACCCCGCGCCAGGCCCCCCCGGATGTTGAAAGGGCTAGGTGATGTAATCCACGCCGCCCGCCTCAAAGCCTCTGACCTTGTCTTCCGTCTTGGTCAAAATCGTCATGAAAATTTCGGGGATCTTCCGTGTCCGCTCGGCCATCTTCAAGCGGCGGCAAACTTCAAAACCATCGATACCCGGCAGCAGCACATCCGACAAGATCAGGCCGGGCTGGTCTTACAGCGCCAGGAGCAACCCTGTTTCACCGCCCCGCGCGACCATGATTTGAAAGCCATGACTCGCCAATTAGTCCACTACCACCGACTGCTTGGCCGGGTTGTCGTCAACAATCAAGATCGTGTTGTTTGGGGCATCAACTGCACCACTCGTTTTTTTCATGCCTTGATGAGTTGCCCGACAAACGCAACGATTTGATCAAGTTCAAAACCCTTGGCCCGTTCTTGCGACCGATCAAAAATGGGCGATAGGCCTCGTCGACGTGGCCAGACGGGCCGCGTGGGCCTGCACATTCAGAATTCGCCCCAATTGGGCCGACGGGTACAACACTGTCAATTCCGCTTGAGGCGGAGTCTGGCCGATCCGTCGGGGCCAGACTGCACGAGAGGTGAATATCAGGTGCCTGGGTAGACTATACGGGACTTACGAAATTCCATATCCGACTCGGCCGGAGGAAGCCATAAAACGCGACGAATTGGCGTGGCTTTGGGGCGTCGCGGTATCCCGAATTGGGCCGAGCGGTGGACTTCGCCGGATTCTGGCCATGCCGTTTGAAGCCGATGCCATTGAGCGAGGCCATGACCTGGCTGGACCGGGAGGGGGTGGTCGTCCCATGATGGCTTGATCCTGGCGGCGGCAGGGACGGCGATATCCTGCTGATTTTTCGACCTCACACACTTTGCCCTGTGCCCGGACCCGGATGCAGCGGTTTTCATGCCGACTCCTTCAACCTGGTTCGGAGTGCATCATGAAAACAATCGATCCAATGGCATTGTTTCGCTTGTCGGTGTTGGAGCCGTTGGTCAGTGGGGATTCCTTGCAGCGTGGTGAGTTGCAGCAAATCCTTCGGGAACTGGCTTTGCGGGAGTACACCATTCCCGGCTCCCGGCGGCGCTGGATCGGCAAGAAGACGATCGCGGCCTGGCATTACGCCTGGCGGCGGAACGGCATCGAGGGCTTGATGCCCCAAGCCCCGCAACGACCGGGGTGTCTCCAAATTGCCGGAGGTGGTCCAGGAGGCCATTTTGGCCGCCAAGCGCGACAACCCGATGCGTTCCATCCGCCAGATCCGGCGCCTGCTGGAAAGTTCGGGAAGGGGTGGCCCGCGGCGCCCTGTCGCGTTCGGCCATCTACCGCCTGCTGCAGCGGCATGGGCTGAGGTGGCGGCACCGCGGCCGGAGGAACACCGCTGCTTCGTGGCCGAGCACACCAACGCCATCTGGTACGTCGATATGATGCACGGCCCTGCGGTGACGGTGAAGGGCAGGAATCGCAAGGCGTATCTGGTTTCGCTGATGGAAGGGGCCGACGAAAGGCCCACATATGCGATTGGTCGATGCCTCGCAGCTGATTGCCACCAGCGCCTTCTGCACCGGCGAAACCGCCCTGGACATCGTGGGCGTGCTCAAGCGGGCAGTGTTGAAGCGCGGCCTGCCCCGAAAATTGGTGGCGGACCACGCCGCCGCCTACCGGGCGTCCACCCTGCAAGGCATCTGCGCCCGATTGGGCAACCATTTGATTTATTTAGGCCTTACGCACCCGAAGTCAAGAGCAAGCTGGAGCGCTGGTATCGCACGTTTCGCGGTCACCTCCTCAACAAACTGGACGCCCCCCGTTTGCTGGATCTGGACGATCTCAACGCCAGGCTTTGGGCCGGGATCAAGCAGGTCTATCACCGCAGGCACCACGGCGAGCTCGATGGCCAAACACCGCTGGAACGCTACCGGCGGGATTCCAGCTAATTCCCAAGTAACTCGCACGGTTGATCCGGTTCCGCTTTGCGTCCACTCTTTAGCCTTCCAATCCCGCGAAAAATAAAGCCAACGGCAGGAGAGGTTATGTCCGCTCACGATCCATCAGAAAACGAGCAGGTACCCGTAGGGACATGGGTACTGTTGTGTTTGGTTGCATTGGGAATGAGCTTGGCGTGGCTCTTCCTCTATTTCGGCGTGTTTCTGCCGAGGGGGGCGGTCACTTGAGGGGACGCCACGTCGCCTGATCGCCTTCCCCCCATGTCTCGCTGAGGTGTCCCATGCATATCAACACCCTGGAAAAGCGCTGGCTCTATGTCGCTCTGGGCATGATCGCCCTGTTCGTCGGCGCAATGTTCTACACCAGTTACTCCCGCAACATCCACCCGCCCAGCCACGTGGAGACCATTGACTCCGCCAGCCTGCACCTGAGCGAAGAATTCGCCGAGGACAAGCTGGGGGTTCAGCCACAACCGCTGGCCGACGGCAGGCTGCAGGTCAAGCTGGTGGCGGCGCGTTATGGCTTCTATCCCAGGCAAATCGAAGTGCCGGCCGGCCGCAAGATCGTGTTTCGGCTGGCGACCCTGGACGTGCTCCACGGCGTTCACGTTCCAATGACCAATATGAGCACCATGATCGTGCCCGGCTTCGTCGCCGAGGTGACCACGGTGTTTCCGAAGCCGGGGGAATACCCTGTGTTGTGTAACGAATACTGCGGCCTGGGCCACGATCACATGTGGAGCAAGCTGACCGTCGTTGCGCCCGACACCTGGCGCGCCCCCACCCAGACCGGAGTGCAGCAATGATCGACGCAAACCTGAAAAAGCTCTGCCTCTATCATTTGTGGCTGGCCTTCGGCGCCTTCGCCCTGGCCTGCGTGTTCGGTGAATTCCAGGTTTTGGAGCGCAGCGGCCTGCTCAGCATCATCCAATCCCCCGCCGTTTATTTCGCCTCGGTGAGCACCCACGGGGTGTTGATGGGCTTTGTCCTGACCACCTTCTTCATCATGGGATTCGGCTATTACACGGCGGCGAGCAGCCTGAACATGCCACTGTGGAATCCGACCCTCGCCTGGACCAGTTTCGGCGTCTGCACCGCCGGCACCGTGATGGCCGCCATCCCCCTGCTGCTGGGCAAGGCTTCGGTGCTTTACACCTTCTACCCGCCGGTGCAGGCCAATGCCTTTTTCTACATCGGCGCCACGCTGCTGGTGGTGGGTTCGTGGATCTGGGCGGCTATCATGCTGGTGATGCTGGTACAGTGGAAGAAAGCCCACCCCGGCCAATCGGTGCCCTTGCCCATGTTCGCCAACGCCACCAACTGCGTGCTGTGGCTTTGGACCAGCGTCGGCGTCGCCCTGGAGGCGGTGTTCCAGTTGCTGCCCTGGGCTCTGGGGATCGTCGATACCATCGATGTGGGCCTGGCCCGCACCCTGTTCGCCTGGACCCTGCACCCCATCGTCTACTTCTGGCTGATTCCCGCCTACATCGCACTCTACTGCTACGTGCCCATCGCCGCCGGCGGAAAGCTGTTCAGCGACGAACTGGCCCGGCTCGCCTTTCTGCTGATCCTGCTGTTCGGGCTGCCCATCGGCTTCCATCATCTGTACATGGATCCGGAACAAGGGCATGAATGGAAACTCCTGCACATGGTGGGCACCTTCGCGGTGGCCATCCCCACCCTCCTGACCGGGTTCACCGTCGTCGCTTCCCTGGAAATGGCGGGCCGCAAATCCGGAGGCAAGGGCTTGTTCGGCTGGATCGGCGCCCTGCCCTGGCGCAATCCCACCGTGCTGGCGGCGTTGCTGTCGCTGCTCATGCTGCTGCTGGGGGGCTTCGGCGGCATCGTCAATGCCAGCTACGCGATGAATGCGATGGTGCACAACACCGCGTGGGTTCCGGGTCACTTCCACCTCATCTTCGGCGGCACCGTGGTGATCCTCTACCTGGCCATCGGCTACCGCGTGTGGCCGCGGCTGTGCGGCAAGGCGCTCTACTCCACCGATCTCGCCCTGGTGCAGCTGTGGACCTGGTTCATCGGGCTGGGGGTGATGACCACCCCGTGGCATGTGCTGGGACTGCTCGGCCAGCCGCGGCGCATTTCCTCAGTCAATTACAACAGCGTGCTGACCCTGGCCTGGGACCCTTACGAACTGGTGATGATCGCGGGTGGGCTGATCCTGCTCGCCTCGGCCGCTCTCTACGTTTACATCCTGTTCCGCACCCAAACTGCCAGCAGTGCCCAGGCGGATGCCGGCGATGACGCCATGACGATGGCGCCTCCCGCAGCGGTGCCAGGCTGGCTCAACGGGTTCCTGGGCTGGAACCTGGTGATCCTCGCCCTGATGGCGGTCAGCTACGGCTATCCCATCGCACAGTTCTTCCTGATCAAGACCTTCGACCCGACCGCCTGGGGGTACTGAGATGCGAGCCTCGAACCTGATGATTCTGACCCTGATGGCGGCGGCGACTGCCTATGGCGCGCCATCCACCCAAGTGGCCTGGACCCCGCAGACCCTGCAGTTCGTCAAATCCGGCAAGGCCGAGCATGGCAAGGAGCTAGCCCAAACCTGCAACGGTTGCCACGCCGCCGCGGACAATCCGGCACCCAGCCTGGAAGGACAACTGGCCACCTATCTCTACCGGCAGTTGCAGGACTTCAAAGCCGGCAGCCGCAAAGACCCCGTCATGAGCGCGCTGTCGTCGTCTTTGAGCGATCAGGACATGGCCGACCTCGCCGCCTGGTACGCCGGGCAGGAAGCCTTTGCCGGAACAGGCGGAGTCAGCGATCCCACCGGGATCGCCGGTCGGGGCGATCCGACCCGCATGGAGCCGCCCTGCGCGGTCTGCCACAGCGGCAGCGGAGCCGGCGAGAAAGTGGATACCCCGCGGCTTTCCGGCCAGAAAACCGGCTATCTGGAGAAAACGCTTACCGACTATAAGGCGGGCACCCGAACCAACGACGTCTATCACCGCATGCGTTTGATTGCCGGCAAGCTGAACGATAAGGAAATCAAACAACTGGCAGACTATTACAGCAAGCTGCGGTAAAGCGCCGAGGGGGAGCGGCATCGTACGCCATCCCCCTTCACCTGCGGAACTGAAAACACCGGACTGAACCCGCCCTTGCCGCGGCGGGTTCGGATCTGATTGGGCGTGTTAGCCAGAGTCCGTTCGGACCCTTGCCGCAAATCCGCCGCAAGCGGCGGCAAACCCGGCCGGGCGGCCGCATTTCGTCCCAGCGCTCATCCCATCGCCCGCAAAATCGCATCCTTGTATTGCCCCAGATTGACCCCGATCTCGTCGGGCTGACTGACCTTGGTGATCCGGTAGATCTGATTGGAGGTCGCGAGCTTGGCTTCGCTCATGTCGACGTAGCGCTCCTGCGGCTGCCCTGATCCGTCGCGAATCACCAGAATCTGGGGCTTAAGGCGATTGGCGGGATTCGTTTCCAAAACGATGGCCACCTCGCCGGTGCTCAATTCCACCACCGTCCCTGGCGGGTAAATGCCGAGGTAAGACACAAAGCTCGTGGTCAGCTCCATATCCAATTGAGCGGCCGTGGCCATCTTGTTCAACACCCCGATGGCGCCCAGATGATCGCGGGCCCTACGGTAGGGACGAGCGCTGATGATGGCGTCGTAGCGGTCGGCGATGGCGACGATCTTGCTGTTCTGGTTGATCTGGGTGCCGTTGAGACCTCGCGGATAGCCGCTGCCGTTGATCGCCTCGTGATGGGCGTAGGCCACGTCGACGGTACCGGTAAACAGATTGCGGCCGGACATGAGGATGTCCTTGCCCCAGCCGGGATGCATCCTGACGATTTCGAACTCTTCGCTGCTCAGCTTGCCGGGCTTGTTGAGGATGGCATCCGGCACCCTGACCGTTCCCATGTCGTGCAGCAACGCGCAGGTTCCCAGGTTCTCCAGCTCCCAGGTCCGCATGCCCAGCAACCGGCCCATGACGATGGCGTAGATGCACACATTGAAGGCGTGCTCGCTGGCGTATTCGTCCTTGCTGCGCAACTGGGTCATGAACATGACGGCGTCGGCGTTGCGCATCACGGTGGCCACGCACTCCGACACCGCGGCTTTCGCGAGCTGGATATCGACGCTATTGCCAAACTGGATTTCCTGGATGAAGCTCTTGACCAGATTGGACGTGCTCTCGCGGGCCGACGACGCCTGCTCGATTTCCCGCTCCAGCGTCACCAGCCGGCGTTCGTTGTTATAGGAGCCGACCGGCACCGCGTCGAGGTCGACCCGGACCAGTTTGGTACGCTCCAGATCGATATACACGTAGTCGCAATATCGACTGATCATCTCGATGTCGGTATCGGTCTTGATCTCGATGCCCTGCAGCAGGAAGGGCGTTTCCAGCCAGGGCCGATCCAGCTCGCAGACATACATCCCGGGACGCAGATCACCGACCCGTAGCTTGACCTTCTCGACGTAATCGAATCGCCGCGGCTTATCGTTGTACATGGCTGCTACTCGGAAAGATGGACATATTCGCCTCCGATCCACTGAAAACATCCTCAGCGATCCAGGCCACCCAGTTTGACCGGTGTTGTTGAAAAAGATCGCGCGCCCCCCAGCCATCGGCCACATTGCGCGCGCCTGTCGCATTGGAGCACACCCTTACCGTCCAATGCTAGGCGAACCCAACGCCGATGGCACGATCGAACCACTTCCTGCTGGCACTTCCCGCCTACCCGCTGCGATGGTCGTCAAGCTACCTTAAAATGGCGGCGCGGCACTCCGAACCGCCTGTTACCAGCATTGCGCGCATCATGAAGAGACTCTTGCTTTCCATCCTGGCGATCTTCCTGCTTTTCGAGGAATGGCTGTGGGACCTGCTGACCGCCTTGGGCCGCCATCTAGCGCGGCTGCTGCATCTGGCCCGGCTGGAGCGCTGGTTGAGCCGGACCTCGCCCAATGTGGCGTTGCTGGCCTTTGCGGTTCCCCTGGCCATCGTCACCCCCATCAATCTGGCGGCGTTGTGGCTGCTGGCGCGGGGCCTGATCCTACAGGGCATCGCCATGGAAATCTTCGCCAAGCTGCTGGGCACCTTGATGGTGGCCCGGGTATTCGCGCTGACCAAACCCCAGTTGCTGACCTTCGGCTGGATCGATTGGATCTACTCCACCATTACCGGATGGCTGCACTGGGCTCATCAACGCATCCGGGAAACCGCGGTATACCAGCTCGGCCACCGGCTGAAGGAAAAAATCAAGGCGACTGTCCGATCGTGGCGCCGCAGTGCCGAAGGCTGACCGCAGCCAATGACTGGATCGCCGGCGCTATCATAGGCAGGAACCGCTTTCCGATTCCCCCAAGCAGCCTTCACGGTGCCGGAGCATATCGATGTTCTTTCATTACAACGCCCGCCCTTCCCGCCTGCTCCATCTGTTCAAGGCGTTCTCCACCCAGGCCTTGCGACTGCGCCACTATCGGACCCGTCATGGATGGATCACCGTGCTGGCCATCCCGGTCTACCTGTTCGCCCTGATGGGCTATTGGCATGGTCCGGCCCCCGCTTCGTTCGGCGATCTGTTCCCCTGGCTGGCTGCCGCCGGCAGCGGCTTCATGATCCTGGGCTGGGGCTATTCGGCCGTGTTGCGCCGCTACCCCTATTCGCAGATGACCGTCGGCAACCGGATCGGCCTGGGAATAGCACTGTTGATCCTATCCATCTTTCTGCTGATTTTCCTCGCCGACTCCGGGACCGGCATGACCACTGGACCGCTCGATCTGGTGCTGCAGCCGGAACGGAGCCACGAAGTTGTGTCAGCCTGGTTGTGGGCCGCTGCCTGGCTTTGGCTGCTGGGCCGTCTCATCGTTTGGCGGCGGCTCGGCAAGGTGCAGGTGGAAGAATTCGAGCTGGATTACCTGAATCGGGTTCTCAAGCCGCTGCTGCGGGACCTGCCCGCCGAGTCGCGCTGCTGGCTGCGCTGCAATCCCTTTGCGCCGATCTGGACCGCCCAACGCCGCGAGGAACCCGGCCGGCCGGGCCGATTCTTCAAAGTCTGCGACGATATCCTGCTGGATCTTAAGACGGAGTTGCCGGACGGCACGGAATTCCGGCTGAGCACCTTGCACCGCCGGCTGGACAAACACAAGCGCACCAGCAAGAAGGTGAAATACAAGGGGACCAAGCACCGCATTGCCCAGGTCTACCGGTTCCGCCACCCCGCCATTCAAGCCATGGGCGAAGCCCGGTCAGCCGACTGCCAGAACTTGGCCCAACTCTGGAAAGCCAAGGCCGGGGGTTTCGTCAGCGAACTGCGGCGCAGCAAGCCGGAAGGCAAGTTGACCGTGGTGCAAAAGCACAAGACAGGTGGAATGAACCGCGAGTTGCGCGGGGAGGATCTGCCCGGCGCGGACCTGACCCTGGAAACCGTCAAGCAGGTCTCGGCCTGGATCCATGAGACCGTTCCGAGTCAGCGGCCGGCGTGACGCCACAGCAGGACCCGCACCGGAATCTCCACCGGCAAGGCCAGCAGGGCCGCCTGTCGGAGGCTGGCGGTACCGCGAATGGTGGCGACACTGCGCTTGCTTTCGTCCCTGACGTCATAAGCCCCGTCCTTCAGCTTGCCTTTGTACAGCCGTTGTTCGCCAGGCCCGTAGACGTTGAAGCTGTCGTCCTTGATCTTGACCCGGCTGATGCGGTTGCCGGCCGGGTCATAGAGCTTGCATCCGTCCTGGCCCTCGTCGCTTTCGCACTTGAGACGAAAGCGGAAAGCGCCGGCGCCGTCGTAGAGTTTTCCCTTCTCTTCGCTCTTGAGCTTGAGCCGGTACACCACCTGCCCCGCGGCGTTTCGCAGCCGCCAATCGTCGTCGTCCCCGGTCAATACCAGGGCGCCCTGGCCCGGAACGGTGACGGCGACCTGCCCGCCGCGGTTGGCGATGACAAATGGCGTCGATCCGCCGACGGCAATTTCCGCCCCGTCCGCCAGCGGTGGCGGAACCGGCGCCGCGACGGCCTCCGCCGGGACGCCACCGGATTCCGCAACCGCCATGGCGTCGGCCGGTTCGGTTGCCATCGGCGTCGAGTCATCGCCGGCTGGCGTCGTCTCGGTTTCGCCGCCGCCCTCCTGCGGGGCCGGCGCGAGATCGACGATGCCCCAGCGCTGAAGCCGGGCGGTCGCCACCGGAATCAGCAAGGTCAGCACCAGCCAACCCAGCAGCAAGCGATTGGGCAGTCCCAGATAGCGGCGCATCGGCTTGGGCAGGCCGCGGGTCGGGTTGAGACGGTCGAGCAGACGGCGCACCATGGCGGTTTCTCCACGAACTAGGCAAGCGCCATTGTCGGCAATCCGCGCAGTCTACGCCAGCTTCGACGAAGTGCCCTCGTTCAAGGCGGCCTCCACCCATATCCTGGCCAACTGCCGGGCCGTCGCCGGGGACCGGAGTGTGGAGCAGCACCACGCTGAGGGACGCGCATTGGACTATGAACTCGAACTGGTGAGCCTGGGCGAGGTGAGATTGCCGTCCTTCCCCGGCTTCCGTCACAGCCCGGTCAGCTTCGCCGAACCCAACTACCTGCGACGAGGCGAGCGGTTTCGCGGCCACGTCCGTCGGCTGTTGCTGAGCCGCAGGCCCGACCTGCTGCATTTCCGCACCCCCTGGGAGGGACTGGTCGCCGAGGACTTGGGGGTTCCCAGCATCTACGAAGTCAACGGACTGCCTTCCATCGAACTGCCTTATTTATACCGGGACGCCAGCGAGCGTGTCCTCACGGTGCTGCAGGAATGGGAACAGCGTTGTCTCGCCGCGGCCAGCGCCATCGTGTGCCCATCGGAACGCATCCGCCAATGCCTGATCCGCCGTTATCGCATCGACGAGCCTTCCCGGATCCGGGTCATCCCCAACGGCTACGACCCGGTCGCGGTCGGCCCTCCACCCACGGTTGAAGACGGCTTGCGGGCGGTCTACCTCGGCACCCTCCACCCCTGGCAGGGTATCCACTGGGCATTGCGCGGCGTCGCCACGCTCGGCGATCGCTTTCAGCTGGACATCTACGGCATCGGCTCCCGCGACTGGATCAAACAGGCGGAAAAGCGCATCGCCCGTTATGGACTGGATCAGCGCGTCAGGCTGCTGCCCCCCTTGGATCGCAGCCGCTTGAGCCAGGCCCTGAGCCGCTACCACGTCGGACTGGCACCGCTCATCAAGACCGACCGCAATACCGAGCAGGGCTGCTGCCCGGTGAAGATCATGGACTACCTCGCCCATGGCCTGGTGACCGTCGCCCCCGACCTGGCGGTGGTGCGGCCGATGATCAGACATGGCGAAAACGGCTGGCTGTACCCCCCCAATTGCCTCCATGGCTTGACGACGGCACTGGAGCATCTGTACGACCGGCGCAGCCAATGGCCGGCACTGCGCCGCCAGGTGCTGCAATCGCTGCGGCAACTGCCGACCTGGGCCGAGACCGGCGCCAGCCTGCGGCAGGTCTACGACTCGCTGGCCAGCGCCCGCAGATAGCGACGCGCTTCCTTCTTGGCTGAATAACCGGCCACCACGGTGGCTCGCGTCCGCCGGGCCAAGCCGATGGCGTCGCTCCGAATCAAGGCTTCCACCCGATTCAGGGCGGTAACCAGGGCCGGTTCCGAGCGGGGTTGGAATAGGATTCCGTTGACGCCGTCCTCGATGACATCCCGCGCCCCACCCACGGCGGAGCAGACACAGGGCCGGCCGCAGGCCATGGCTTCCAGCATCACGTTGGCCATGCCCTCGTGATGAGACGGCAGGCATACCAGATCGACCATCGCGTATTGGGTGACCAGCGAGTCGGTGTCGTGCTGATAGGTCAGGACCGTGATGCGATCGGCCAAATGCGGATGGAGGGTCAAAAACCCATGCAGCAGCCGCGCCGATTCGTCTCGCAGCAGGCCGACGATGCGCAGTTCGAAGCGCTCGAAATCCAGCGCCGCCAGCAACAGGTCGAGGCCCTTCTTGTGCTTGATGTCGCCGAACAAACCCAGCGTCAGGCGGCGACTCGGCGAGCGCGGCGGCAGCAGCGGAAACCGCTTGGGGTCGATCCCGTTGGGGAGCCAATGGGCCTTGGCCTTGGGACAGAAACCCTGGACCTTGGCCAGCAATTCCCGGCTCACGCACGACACCCGCCGGGCGTGGGACAAGGCGTAATGGATGTGGAAGGCCCATTCCCCGAAGATTTCCAGGTCGATATCGTTGCCGCGGGCGAACAGCCACGGCGCGGTTCCCAATCGCTGAGCCGCCAAGGTCGCGGCGTATGCCAGTTCGCTGCAATAGAAGCCCACGATGAGGGAACCGGCCTGAACCGCAGCGGCGGCTTCGATCACGTCGGCCAAGAACTGCAGGAACTGCTTGTCGCGCTTGGCCGCCCCCACCTCAATCAGATTGATAGCGTCCCGTGCCGACTCGGCCCAGGTAAACGCCGGCAGCAGCTCCGATGGCGTGACCACCCAGACCCGGTACACCGCACTCAAATATTGGACGACCCGTTCGGCACTGACCGCCACTCCACCGCCAGCGGCGCGGCCGTAACCGGGCGTTACGAAAATCAGTGGCCGCCGCGCCTGTTCCGGCCTCACCGCTTGCACGCCAGCAACAGGCCATCGGCCAGCGGCAACAGACTGAGATCGACGCGGTCATCGGTGTGCACGAACCGGTTGAGAGCCCGGATTGCGCGGGTGTCGACATCGTCGGCCATCGGGTCGGCCACCTTCCCGTCCCAAAGGGCATTGTCCACCAGCAACAGCCCCCCCGGCCGTATCAGTTGCAGGCAGCGCTCGTAGTAAGCCAGATAGTTTTCCTTGTCGGCATCGATGAAAGCCAGGTCGTAGGAACCCGATTTCCCGTCCGCGATGAGGCCATCCAGGGTATCCAGGGCCGGGCCCAGCTTCAATTCGATGCGGCCGGACACCCCCGCCTTGGCCCAATAGCGCCGAGCCATGCCGGTCCAGGATTCGCTCAGGTCGCAAGCGGTGAGATTGCCATCGGGCGGTAGCGCCAGGGCCATGGCCGTCGAGCTGTAGCCGGTGAACACCCCGACTTCCAGCACCCGCCGCGCTCCGATCAGCCTCGCCAGCAGCGCCATGAACTGGCCCTGCTCGGGGGCGATCTGCATGCCCGCTTGCGGCAGCGCCGCGGTTTCCTCGCGCAATTCGCCCAGGACTGCCGGCTCCCGCAGCGAAACATCCAACAGATAGCGATACAGCCGCTCGTCCAGCCGAACGGTTTTGTTGGTCATCTTCGTGATTTTGTGGGGTTACGCCGCGCGAACACAACCGACGTCATTGGCTTGTACCCGGGCATTTTGCCTCGCGGACGCGCTCCGGCTCACGCGGTCCCGGCCCGCCGGGCGTGAGATGTCGCATCATCGACTTCCTGGCCCCGCAGGTGTTCCTGCCAACGGATCACGTCGATCAGCCCGTTCACCCCTTCGTGCAACCGGCGCCGGAGATCCTCAGGCAACTGCAACCCTTCCCCCGGCGCGAGGGCGGCCGTGGCGAATTCCGCGTCGGTGACGTAGATGCCCGCCAGCAGGTGGGTGGCTCCCAAGGCGGCGAACACCGGCTTGAACGCATAATCGATCGCCAACAAATGGGCGGCGGAACCTCCGGTCGCCAGCGGCA
>VEPB01000424.1 GCA_012026715.1 Methylococcaceae bacterium
TCGAGACCCGGGCTGAACAGGTAGACATTCACCTTGTCCGGTGTCACTCCGACGTTGACCGGAGGGAAACTGCCCCGCGCCGCGGAGCGAATGCCGGGGAGCCGGCCGAGCATCTCGTCCATCTCCTCCTCCATGCGCCTGAACTGATCGAACAGGCTGCTTTCAAGATTTGTCAGATTGCCAAACATGATGCACCTCCTTCAGCGTGCTGCTGGTTGATTGCACTGGCCAAAGTGGGGGCAGCGCGGGTAATTTCAAGAGGGAAGCGCAGGGGGGAAGCGAGCGGATTGCGGGCGTCCAGGCCAGCCCCTTGCTGTACCCTGGGAGGCACCGAAACAATCCAGCGTGGATTTTTTAGCCCCCATTGCCGGAAAACGCGGTTTCCCATCGCCTCGGTCACTTTGGGGATGTGGGAGTGGTAACCTCGTGCAGCCGCGGCCGCCTATGCTGATTTTTCGGTTCGATGGCGGGGACACGAACAATCGATGCATTCATCTCTCGGCGGCGGGCCAAGTCAGACCGCAGGCACTGCGTGGCTGTTGCCTCTGCCGTCATGCCCGTTGGGCAAAACCCGACAGCCGGTCACGGACCCGGTAGAATCGCACGCCGGGAGAGGTGTCGGGGCGAGGGCCTTGGCGCCTCGTGCTTGCGAATAACGGATAGAAACCTTGGGTGACTTGGCCCTCACCCTCCCCTCTCCCACGTGGAGAGGATTCTCTTTTTTCAACAGCTTTGCGCGTTCAGCGCCCGTCCACTTACTCGAGTCAGCCAGGATGCCGCCCACCTTCAAGCCATCCCCGCTCTACCGCCACCTGTATGTCCAGGTGCTCTGCGCCGTGGCGGCCGGCATCGCCCTCGGCCACCTCCTGCCGGAAACCGGCGCGGCCATGAAGCCCTTGGGCGATGGCTTCATCAAGCTGATCAAGATGATCATCGCGCCCATCATCTTCTGTACCGTGGTCACCGGCATCGCCGGCATGCGCGACATGAAGGCCGTGGGGCGGGTCGGTGCCAAGGCCCTGGTTTATTTTGAGGTGGTCAGCTCGCTGGCGCTGGCCATCGGCCTGGTGGTGGTGCATGTCCTGCAACCGGGCGCCGGCATGAATGCCAATGTCGCCAGCCTCGATACCAGCGGCCTAGGCAGTTACACCGCCGCCGCCAAGTCCCAGAACGTGGCGGATTTTCTGCTCAACATCATCCCTTCCAGCGTGGTGGACGCCTTCGCCAAGGGCGACATTCTCCAGGTGCTGCTGTTCGCCGTGCTGTTCGGCTATGCCCTGGCCGCCATGGGAGAACACGCAGGCGTTGTGACCCGCTTCATCGACACCGTCTCCCACGCCCTGTTCGGCATCGTCGCGGCCATCATGCGGCTGGCCCCCATCGGCGCCTTCGGCGCCATGGCCTTCACCATCGGCAAGTACGGCATCGTTTCCCTCGCCCCGCTGGCCAAGCTGATGGCCGGCTTTTACCTGACCTGCCTGCTGTTCATCCTGCTGGTGCTGGGCGCCATTGCCCGCTACGCCGGCTTTGGCATCCTGCGTTTCATCGGCTACCTCAAGGAGGAACTGCTGATCGTGCTGGGCACCTCATCATCGGAATCGGTGCTCCCGCGCATGATGCTCAAGCTGGAACGGTTGGGCTGCTCCCGTTCCGTGGTGGGGTTGGTGATTCCCACCGGCTATTCGTTCAATCTGGACGGCACCTCCATCTATCTGACCATGGCGGCCCTGTTTGTCGCGCAGGCCACCAACACCCCGCTGACCTGGCAGCAGGAAGCCACCGTGCTGGGGGTGCTGCTGCTCACCTCGAAAGGCGCCTCCGGCGTCACCGGCAGCGGCTTCATCACGCTGGCCGCCACCCTGTCGGCGGTGCCGACCATTCCGGTGGCCGGACTGGCGCTGATCCTCGGCATCGACCGCTTCATGTCGGAGGCCCGCGCCTTGACCAACCTCATCGGCAACGGTCTGGCCACGGTGGTGATCGCCCGCTGGGAAGGCCAGCTGGACCGGGACAGGCTGAGCGCCGAACTGGCCGAACCGCCGGACGATTGAGGCGGAATCCGTTACGATCAGCACCTTCAGATCACACCACCGCATCCCAAGGAGCCCTTCCATCATGTTCACCGGCATCGTCCGCGGCCGCGGCACCATCCTCGCGGCGGATCCTAGGCCAGCGGGAACCCGCTTCCGCATCCGCTTCCCCGAGCCCTTGCTCGGAGGACTGGAAATCGGCGCCAGCGTGGCGATTGATGGCGTGTGTCTGACCGTCGTCGCCTGCGACGGCCACGTGGTCGACTTCGACGCCATCCACGGCACCCTGGACGTCACCAATCTGGGCGATCGGCGGATCGGCGACAAGGTCAACCTGGAGCGCTCGGCGGTCTATGGCACGGAAATCGGCGGTCACGTGGTGTCCGGCCACGTTTCGATCACCGCAGAGCTGACGGGATTGAACTTGGAGGATGCCGACGCCCACATCGAATTCCGGGTTCCGCCGGAATGGTGCCGCTACATCTTCCTGCGGGGCTTCCTGGCGGTGGACGGGGCCAGCCTGACGGTGGCCCACATCGACGAGGCGCAACGGCTCTTCCGCATCAACCTGATCCCCGAGACCCTCCGCAGTACCTGCGTGGGCCGCTACCGCGTCGGCGACCGGATCAACATCGAGGTGGAACACCACACCCAGGTGATGGTGGACGTCATCAGCCGCACCATCCGGGACGTGATGGCGGGAAATCGCGGCTACCCGCCCCCCGATCAGCCCTGACGAACACGGCGCGGGACGGCTGCGGTCGCCCATCCGTCCCGCACAACTGGCTTAACGTCGGCGACCGCAATCCCATGGCAATCCATAGAACCGAACCATGACCAAGCATGCATTGCGCAACATTCCAGACTCGTTTCCCAAACTCGCCCTCGCCGCCGGCCTGGCGACAGCCCTGCAGTTGGCCGGCTGCGACCGCGGCAATCCGACCCCGACGGCCGCGACGGCCACGCCCACCATCAAACCGGAAGCCGTCGTCGCGACGGTGAACGGCCATCCCATCGCCCGCTCGGCCCTCAGCCCGCAGCAGCGCGGGCCGATGCCGCCGGCCATGCAGGAAAAGGCGCTGGACGACCTGATCGCGCGGGAATTGGTCCGCCAGGAATTCGAGCAGCAACAGCTGGCCAACGACCCGGAGGCGGCGGAACGCATCGACACGGTGCTCCGAGTCACCTATTCCCAGCTGGCCGCGGAGCGTTTCATCAAGTCGGCGGAAATCAGCGACGACGACCTGAAAAAAGCCTATGAGGCCAAGTATCCGCCGGGGCAACCGGGCGAATACAAGGCCCGCCATATCCTGCTGAGCGAGGAGGCCGAGGCCAAGGACGTGATCGCCCAACTGCAAGGCGGCGCCAAGTTCGAGGAACTGGCCGGCAAACTGTCCAAGGATCCCGGCAGCAAGAGCAAGGGCGGCGATCTGGGCTGGTTCGAGCCTAACCGCATGGACCCGGCCTTCTCCGCCGGGGTGGCCGCCCTCAACAACGGCGAGTCCAGCAGTCAGCCGGTCCATTCCAAGTTCGGCTGGCACGTGATCCTGCGGGAGGACTCCCGGGAAAAGCAGCCGCCGAGCTTCGAGAGCGAAAAGGAACGCCTCCGCAACGGACTCAGGATGGAGCGCTTCCAGCAGCATGTGGAGCAGCTGAAGCAGGCGGCCAAGATCGAACGCAAGCCGATCGCCCCGCCGCCGGCCAAGCCGGCGGAACCCTCACCCGGTTCGGCGGTGGGCGCAGGACAGCCTCCCGCACTGCCTGGCGGCGCAGCGTCGGCACCAGCCGGCACGCCGACGCCGCATCCGTAGAAAATCTCTGGCTTATTCAGCGCTGCTCCGGTCCCAGGAGCGGAGCAGCCTGCGACCGCGCAACTCGCCGACTATCCGGCCAACGTCAACAACCGTTGCGGATCGGACAGCAGGGTCGCGGCGCGCCACAGGGTGATGCGCCGGGTTCCCCGGTAATACTGGGCGAACTCAGCGCCTGCCTCGATGCTTGGATCACCGGCCCGCTCCAGCAGCAAGACATGGCCGTCCGGATGAGCTGCGAGCCACGCGTTCAGGTCCTCGCGCCGCTCCAACACGGTAATCGGATGGAGCCGCCCCAGGAATTGGAAATCGCCGTTGTAGCGCTGAAAGTGGGCAATGGCGGCACCTTGGCTTTCCAGCGCCGCCAGCCGATCCGCCATGGGTTGCATGTTGTAGTACGGAGGATCGATCGTGGCATAGACCAGATGGGCCGACACCAGCACGGCCACGCCCGCCAGCACCACCCCTCTCGCCGCCTGAACCGGCGTCCTGGGAGACCACGCCAGCAGCAGAATCCCAAAGGCGACCGTCCCCAACTTGGCAAGCCAGGGAGCGTCGACGGCGATGCGCAGCGCCTCGTTGTCGACTTCCCGCATCCCCAAGAATTCCTGTGCCCACGGGATGAACGCCAGGCTCACCCCAGCCAGTATCAGCGGGAAGGCAATGAGCCCCTGATCGACTCGGCCGATCCGGCCGGACCCTCCGACCAGCAGCCGGGCCAAGCCCAGCGCCACCATCGGAAACATGGGCAGCAAGTAGTAGACCTGCTTGCCGCTGATCAGTGAAAACAGCAGGAAAATGGCTGCGGCGTGACCGAGACAAAAGCGCAGCCCCGGATCCAGGGTCGCCCGGCGCAGGCTGCGCCACGTCGGCGGCCACAAAATCCAGGGGAAAAACACCAGCGGCGACACCATCAGATACCACCACAGCGGGCGGCGGTGGGCGAAGGAATGGGCGATCCGTCCCGCCGATTGTCCCCAAAAGATCGCCTTGCGGTATTCCTCTCCCCCCGCCTGGCCGGCGGGGATGGCCCAGGCCAGGGCGACCAGGGCCCCGAGAGCGACCGCTCCCAGCAGTCCGAGATACCAATTCCGCCACTGGCGACCCTCCCCTTTGTCCAGCCACCAGGGCGCCAGCAGCGCGGTGGGCAGGACCAGCAACAGGATGACCGGGCCTTTGGCCAGGATGCCGCCGCCAATGGCGCAGCCGGCGATCAGCCAACCGGAAATCGCACGTCCCCGAGCCGCCCGCAGTATCCCCAACATCCCGACCAGCATGAAAAAGATCAGCAGCATGTCGTACATGGTCAGCGTGGTCCAAACGCCCCACAACGAAAACCCCAGCAACAGCCAGGGAGCCAGTCGTGCGACCGCATCCGCCTCGGGCCAAAGCCGGCGGGCCAAACGGGCGGTGAGGGCAAGATTGGCGAGTCCGAACAACGGCGGGATCATCCGGCCGACCCACTCATGGACGCCGAACGCCAGCCAACCCAGCTGGATGCACCACTCCAGCAGGGGCGGCTTGTGGCTGTAGGGCTCTCCATTGACATGGGGCACCAGCAGGTCGCCCCGCTGCCACATCTCCCAGGCCACCGACAGAACCCGGGTTTCATCGATGGGCGTCAGGGGACGGCACAGCAGTCCGACGATGACCAGCACCAGCCAGATCAACGCGCACGCAGGATCGACCCCGCGATACCAGGGGCGAAACCAGGAAACGACAAATTTCATATAGGCTCAGGCGGCGAGGAAGGGACGGACAGGAAGGCGCCCCGGCTCATGCTGCGGAAAGGAACGAGGATACCGACCGCAACATCGGACCAGAAACCAGGGCACCCGCGAGGATAAAAGCAGAAGTCGTGCCGATCTCAGCGAGGCACCGGTCCAATCCGGACCCGTTGCCTCGCGAGCGGCCAGATGCCATTTAGCATCAAACCGTTATCCGACGCGAGTGAAGTCAATACGGGGACTGAGGCGGTCCCGCCTGAGCGAAGACCGGGGGAGATTCACCGTCGGTAGGCGACCGGGATGGTGGCATACCACCAGCACAGGGTGAAAGCAACCACGGATTGAACGATCGGCGGCCCCATTTAGATGGGACTGCTTAAAACTGCAGGGAGGCCCCTCTGGCAGCCGCGTTTGTTTCTACGTTGTCGGATTTCGAGACCTGTACCCGTGGGGCCTGTTTCTCCTTTCTTCGGTCCCCTGCAGCCGCGCTGAGCACCGCAGCTTGCCAAGTGAATCAGCCCGTAGGGGTGCCGCAAGGGCGAAGCGGACTCGCTGAGCGGGTTTGCCATGGAAGGCAAACCCAGGACTTTGGAAGTGATGCAGGACAGCATCGCGAACAAAGCGGCACGTTGGCGGAGGGGCAGGAGCCCCTTCCGCCGACCCCGTTTGGCAAGCAAGGAGCTCAAGGGCTTTCGCGGCTGGGGGTGGCCTTTCTTTTGGATACTTTTCTTTGGCCACACACAAATTCGCCTGGAGCGAATTTGTACAGCCGGAGGCTGGCCCGAAGGGCGAAAACCAAGGATGGTTTTCGTAGCGAAAAGTATCTCGGCCGTGGGTCCGAGAACCCACAATCAAACAGGCCATCGCGCAGCGATTCAATGCCCGATCAGTCACGTCGCTACGGATAAGAGCAATCCGACAAAGTAAAGCTACTCCTGGGCATGAATAGGCCGGCCACACCGCGCCGGCATGCCGTGAACTAAACCCAATCGAACGAACGTCAGGCCCAACCCACCGAAGCCAGCGCGCAACGGTTGGGGATACGATTCCGGAATTCGTCGCAGCGGCTATTGCCACAGGCTGTCTCCAACGCCACGGCACAGGCCAGATGGGCCGGGCGGGGCTGCTTGCGGACAAAGGCCGAGCGGGCCAGGTGATAGCTGCGATCCTCGCCCCAGAAGTTCTGGTTCATTTCCGTCAGTTCCTCCAGGCGATACTGCTCCAGCGCCTTGACCCGCTCGTCCGCCTCCCGGCGTGCGCGCTTCTCCGCCAACTGTTCCGACCAGCTGGGATGATGGGCCAGGGTTTCCGCGATCCGCACCAGCTGGCCGCGGAAGCGCTGGAAACTGCCGTGGCCCA
>VEPB01000588.1 GCA_012026715.1 Methylococcaceae bacterium
ATATCCAGTCGCACTTCCTGCCCGATGGACGCCTGGGTCTCAGCGGGCTGGAATTCGAGGCTCACGGTCCCTGCAATGGCGTCGGAACCCGTTGTCGACCGAGTGGGACTGGGCTGGCGCGGCGAATTGGCCGCAGCCATTCTGCAACGGATTGAAGCGCTGGATGTGCTGGAGGTGATCGCCGAGGACTGGATCCATGGCAGCCGGCGGGAGTGCGCCGCCCTCCATTCCCTCGCCCGTCAACGGCCGCTGCTGCTGCACGGGGTGAGTCTGGGGCTGGCTTGCTGCGAACCGGTCTGCCTGCGCCGGCTGGACCGCATGGCGCGGCTGGTGGATCAGGTGATGCCGGAACGGTGGTCAGAGCACCTGGCCTTCGTGCGGGCCAGCGGCATCGAAATCGGCCATCTGGCCGCCCCGCCGCGCACCGAGGCCAATGTCGCCGGGACGCTGGCCAACCTTGAACGCGCGGCGCGGGTGATCGGCGCCCTGCCCTGTTTGGAAAACATCGCCACCCTGATCGACCCGCCAGCCAGCACCCTGGACGAGGGCGCCTGGACAACCGTCATCGTCAAAGCATCCGGCGCCCCTATGTTGCTGGACCTCCACAACCTCTACGCCAACGCCCTCAACTTCGGCACCGAGCCGCTCGAACTGATGCAGGCCATGCCGCTGGACCGGGTGTCGCTGGTTCACCTGTCGGGCGGACGCTGGATCGCGCCGCGCGGTCGCCGACCGAGACTGCTGGACGACCATCTCCACGACGTCCCTGGCGAGGTCTACGGCCTGCTGGAAACCCTGGCCCTGTGGGTGCCCCAACCCCTGACCGTCATCATCGAGCGCGACGGCAATTACCCGAGCTTCGACGACTTGCTGGCCCAGGTGGCCGAGGCCCGCCAAGCCCTGGCGCGGGGCCGGGCGCTCCGGCTGGAACAGGCGGCATGAAGTCGGATTCCCTCGAAACCTTCCTGGCCCGCCTCTACACCGATCCAGCGTTGCGCTCGGCGTTTCTCGCGAACCCGGCAGCGGTAGCCATCGAGGCTGGATTGGACGAAGACGCCGCGCGCGCCCTGGAACAAATCGACTGCGACGGCCTGGAACTGGCGGCGGAGAGCTTCGCCCGCAAGCGGGCGGCCCGCCGCGCCAACCGGCGCCGTCTGCCGGCCTGGCTGAAAGGACTGCTGGGCCGATGATCCTGCTCACCGGGGAAGGCACGCTGCCCGACGCCATCGAGTCCCGGTTGCGCGCGGCCGGGGTCGAGGTCGAGCGTCCCGGCGCCCCTGCCAACGGCCGACCGCCACTGGCTGCGCGCAAGCTCGCTCGCGCCCGCGCCCTGGTGATCGCCGCCGACGACGATGCCGGCAACGTCGACCTGGCCCTGCAGGCGCGCCAACTCCACCCGAGCCTGCCCCTCGTGGTGCGGCTGTTCGACGCGACCCTGGCCTCCTATATCGCCGAGACCCTGCCGGGAGTGCCCATCCTGAGCATGTCCAAGGTCGCCGCGCCGGTCTTCGCGGCGGCGGCGCGGCAGGTTCTGGAAGCGCCGACGCCGCCACGCTCGGGCCACTCCAAGCCAGCCCGACGAAGCTTCCGCCCCGATCCGATCCTGGTCGGCGCCCTGGCCTGCCTGTTCCTGCTGGTGTTCCCCTCGGCCCTGTACTTTTCCCACGCACTCGGATTGCGCTACGTGGATGCCCTGTATTTTGTGTGGACCACGGTGATGACCGTCGGCTACGGCGACATTTCCCTGAAAGACGCGCCGGACGGCACCAAGCTGCTGGGCATGCTGCTGATGCTGGCAGGGGCCGGCTTCATCGCCATCCTGTTCGCGCTGCTGTCGGACTGGGTGCTGAGCCGCCGGCTGGACGTCCGCAGCGGCCGCGTGCGGGAGCGCGGCAAGGATCACGTGGTCCTCGCCGGTGCCGGCAACGTCGGCTTGCGCATCGCGGAACTCCTGGCCGACAGCGGTCGCCGCCTGGTGATCATCGAGCCCCATGCCGGCAATCGCAACGTGGCGGCGCTGCGCAGTGCCGGCCACCATCTCGTCATCGCCGACGCCACCGACGACGCAACTTTGGATCTGGCCGGGGTCGACGCTGCCGCGCTGGTGGTGGCGGTGACCGACCAGGACGCAGCCAATCTGCAGATTGCCCTGCACGCCCGCGCCCGCGGCGTTCCGGTGATCATGCGGATGGTGTCGCCCGAACTGTCCGCCCATCTCAACCAGCGGGGCGACGCCATCGCCTTCTCACCCATCGCAGCGGCGGCCGATGCCTTCGTGCAGGCCGCGCTCTCCGAAAAAACACCTTGAAGGCCACGAGCAAGGACAATTCCTATCGTGGCTGGGACCAACCTTATGGTGGAACCTATAGGCAAATCGGTCCAAACAGCTGTCCACCCGCCGACGGGCGGCGCAGGACCACGGTGCCGCAGATCCGGTCGTGCAAGGTTTGCCGCCTCTCGTTGAAAAACAGCATCAGGAAACCGAGTAGCGCGCCGTAGTAGGACAGGAAACTGGCGAAATGGCGTCCCGTCGCCCGCAGAAAACCCAGCGGGTGTCCTTGCAGATCGGTGGCGAAGATGCCGGCCACTCGCATGCCCCAGGTCGCCTGGTGCCGAGAAGCGAGAAATGAGGCGTGGTAAAGCCACGGTAGCAACACCAGCGACAGCGGGAACGCCAGCCAGAAAACATCGTTTTCGACAACGGCACAAACAGCAAAAACCGCGAACCAAGCAACGATCAGCACGACCCAATCGATCAGATGGGCCGCTGTGCGTCGCCAGAACCCCGCATAGCCCGTCCCGTGCAGTTCGATCGCGCTCGGCTGGGCGCATTCCACCGCTACGGTGTCCGTCGCTCCTGCCGCGGACTCCCGCTCGATGGCGGCACGGGCCGCCCGCTTGAAACGCTGCTCGGTATAGGGTGCCAGCAACAGATAGCCCATGAAGGCCGGCATGCCGGAAACCAGGTGAGCCATGAGCTTCAGCATGTCGGCCGGGGCCGGAAGCCAGCTCAACCTAGAGAACAACGGCACGCCGGCCAGGTCGACGGGAAAGGTACCGTCACTCAGAAAGGTATCGAGCAGATAACCTTCGAAGCGAATCTGGCCGATGACGAAAAGCAGGAGCATCGACCCCGCCGGAAAGAAGCGCCAACGGCTGGCCAGCCAGCGCCGCTCGACTTCCGCATTCAGCCGTTCCAGGTTCTGGGCCTCGCTACTTTGATTCAGCAGTTCCATCGCCTGCGCCCAGCGGCTCGCGAGCCACCGGCGCTCCAGATCGGCCGCGGCTTCTTCCGGGTTGGGCGGCCCGACGAACTCCTTCAGAAATTCCTCCATGCTGTCGAAATACCCTTGGTACTGTTCCGCCCAGGCGGCATTGGGCCGATTGCGCACCCGCCACTCGCGGTAGCTGCGCAGAGCCGGGTCGCGCAGCAAACTGCGCGGAGCGCTCTGCCACAGCGCGGCCGCCTCGCTCAGCCGCCGGTAGCTGCGCGCGCCATCGGCCTCGGCAGCCGCCCAATCGATCAACCGAGCCCACAGTCGCATCAGGCTCTCGTGAGAGATGTCGATCCACGATTCCGCCGCAAGCGGTTCCCCGCTGGGCGGCATCAGAAACGACCGGCTCGGGTCCCGGAACACATCCAGCACCTCGGCCACTTCCGCCGGCGACGCGTCGCAAATGGCGCAACGCCTGCCCAGCCGGGTCGGCCGCCGCACCCCGCGCGGATCGTTGACCCGGTCGGTCAGCGTCTGGAAGATCCGCCTCGCCAGCGCTTGACGCCTTTCGCTAGCTAGTTCTGCATAGGCCTCTTGGGCATGGCGATTAAGGGCATCGGCCATTCCGCCCACCGCTTCGTAATGCCGGAGATCCAGGGGTTCGCCGGCGCACCCCGTCCGTTCCCACTCGGCCCAGGTGCGGTTCAACGCGTGCTGGAGGATCGACAGCTGATCCGGGTTGTCGCCAACGTCATTGAGCAGGCGCGTCAACAGAATCGGCGAGATGTCGCCTCCGCGAACCCCCACCGGACCGCAAATGGCCGCGCGAACCTCGTCGCGGGTGAGTCGGGGCACCAGATACTGACCCTCGTTGATGGCCTCGGCCAAACCGAGAAACTGGGCGCTCTCGCCCAGAAAATCGGACCGCATGGTCAGCACGATGTGAATCGGCACCCGGGGATGGGCCTGCGCCTCCAGCAGCAGTTTGACGAAGGCGATGGACTCCTGGCTGGGGCCCTGGACGCGGGATTCCGAACCGACCAGCGCATGAAACCGGAACAACTCCTCGAACTGATCGACCACCACCAGCAATTGCATGCCCGCTGGCAAGCGGGCCTGCTCCACGATGTCCACCAATCCCAGGCTGCCGAGCCGGAGGGTGGATTCGATCAATTCCTGAGCGCTGAGGCCGGTCGTTCCCCAATCGTCGATCTCCTTGCGATCGAACAAGACACCAGGCTGGGCCAGGGCCGCGGCCAGATTGGCGATGGGCGCGCTACCGGGCCGAAACTGGGCCATGCGCCAAGCGGCGCCGGCCTGCGCCATGTTGCCGCGATGGAGCGCCGGTCGCAGGCCGCAGTTGACGAGGGAAGACTTGCCGCTGCCGGAGGTGCCAACGACGGCCAGAAACCGGTGAACGGCCAGCTTGCCAATCATCCGGTCGACCTGGCTCTCGCGGCCGAAGAACAAATGTTCTTCGTCGCTCCGAAACGGCCGCAGGCCGGGGAAAGGGTTGCCGACCGCACTCATCGGGATGTCTCTGCGCGCAGGACTTCAATGATTTGTTGCTCGGCCAGGCTTTCCATCGCGCCGGCGCGGCCATCGACGACCCGTTCGCCACCCAGTTCGATGACGTCGCTCTTGTCGTCGGTCCAGGGTATCGGCGCAATCCAGTGGAAGACCGTTTGCTGCCGGCGGTCGCCGCGGCGGCCCTTGGCTTTCTCGACATCACGGTCGATGCTGAGCTTCCAGGCATCCGTCCCGGCGCCGTAGTAGATGACCACCGCGTCGGACTCGGCGAGATGCTGCTCATGGGTCAAACGCACTTCTTCGGCAGTGCCTTCGAAAGCCGGCTTGCGCAGGGCGAATCCTTGGCCCTGCAGGTGCTTGCGCAGTCGCAACAACGTCTCGTCCTTGCGATCCTTGCCGTCGAAAATCACGTAAATGGTCGTGGAACCGGGCTGGGCTTCTGCGCCCGGCGCCGCCGCCGGCGGCGGCGTCAGGGCCGCTTGCACCGCGGTCTTGACCGCCTCGAGACCGGCGCTGATGACCTCCGCGCCAAATTGCACGTTGGGGTCGCGGTCGATGGCTTCGATGAATGCCTGCTGCTGGAGGTTTTCCGACCGAGTCCCGGCCGGCAGGGAAATGATGCGCTTCATGCCGGCGGCGCGGGACCGGGCGACCGCGAGTTCGTTTTGGATCATCAGGCCCGAAAGGCCGCTCGGACCATCGGGAACGCCGCCGAGCACTCCGCCGACGAGGTGGATCGACAGGCCGCACTGCTCCAGGAGACGCGCGACTTCGGCCCGGTATTCGGTTTCATCCCGGGGCAGTTCGCGCTCGGGCAGCACCCGGTAATTGCGGGCGCGCAATTCGGCATTCAGGGCCTTCCGATCATCGCGTCGGTCGAAGCTGCATTCGGCCAGATAGACGGTGCGCTCCGCCGGCACCGCAACCGGTTGTTTCGCACCATCGCTGCCGCCCACCGCATCCAGCGTGCGCAGCAGTTCGGCGATCTCCCCGGCGAGGTCCGCCACGGCCAGATGGAACTTGGCGCGCATCTCGGGCCCAAAGACCGGATCGAGTTCGCGCAGCTTGCTGCCCTCGCGCACGAAAAACTCGAATCCCAGGGCATCCTGCATGGGCCGGGGCAAGGGTGTCTGGTCCGCGACCGGTTCCAGGATGACCTTGAATGCCCGCATTTTGTTCTCGATGACGAGCCCCGGCGGCTGATCGGCAATCGCGCAAAACCGATCGGCCTCGGCCCGGCACCATTCCGACTTGAGATAGCTGGGTGAAATCACCGAAACCATCAAGGCCGTTTCCGGAAACTGGGCGTAGATCTCCTCCGAGAAATCCTCATGGCCACGCAGACGCTCGTCGCGCCAGATCTTGGCCTTGCCGTAGCGCCGACCGAGAAAGGCGTCGAGGGCGCCGTGGAAACATTCGACCCAGCCACGCGCCCCCTCTTCGACCGGGCGGTTGTTGTCATGGGCATAGCTGATGAACACCTGGTTGCGGAATTTCATCCTTCGCACCTCGCGCGCATCCCATGGGTATTGGGCCAAATCGACAGGAACAGCCTTCCGACGCCGCGGTCCCCAACGCACCGGGAACCTCGCAGGAATGATGCGATTCGGCCCAAACGCGGTCAAGCCGTGGCTGAATAGGGGAATTGTCCGAAAAGTCGTCGGGGAATCGCCGTTTGATTCGAGGCTTCCCGGCGAAGCCGCTGAAGCAATCCGCCCTGGACTTCTCGGCGCCGCCACCGAAATACGCGGTTTCCCGATGGCTCGCAAAATCATCGACTTGCAGCCGCCGGTTGTGGCGGCGCAACCCTGCACGGCGGGGATCCACCGATGAACCCAGGCCTCCGCCTGACAAGCCATTGGCAAATCGCCTGGCTGCAAGCCCTGGGAAACGCGAGACCGGTGAGCCAAACCCTTCCATTCATCCTCCCACCCAGGCAAAGTTTCGCATCGGTCCCACCTCCGCCGAATCTTTGGAGCCTTTGCGATCATGACCTACGAATACAACCCGCAATCGACCCGCTTCGAAATCGCCAACCCGCACCGGGTGGAGAACGGCTTCCTGCTGCTGGCGGCGCTGGTCGCCACCGGCTGCGGGGTCGCGGCGCTGCTGGCCGCCCGCCAGGTGCTGGAACTGCAATTCAGCGTCAAGGCCGCGCCGTTCGTGGCGGTGGCGGCGGTGCTGCTGAGTACCGGGGTGTTGTTCGGGGTGCGGGCGCTGCGCCAGCTGCGTTTCTTCTTCGGCCGCAACCAGCCCATGGGCCTGGCCCAGGAACTGGGCAAGGACCAGGACGGAAAATCCCCCGGCGCCGAAAGCTTGCGGGAAACCCTGCGGCAGAACGCCATCGCCTATCAGGTCCCCAGCGGCGCCCTGGACAATCTGCTGTACGCCCTCAGCCGCGACCTGATCTTTTCGCCGCCGCGCACCCAGTTCGTCGCCCGCAACGAGTTCCGCAACGTGCTGAGCCTGGGCTTTCTGCTGCTGTGCTTCGCGGTCGCATTGCTGAGCGTGCCCCAGGGCGAGATCCGCAACTGGATCAGCGCCTTCTACCTGGGACTGACGGTAATCCTGGTGCTGCTGCCCATGGGGGGCGAATCGGCCCAGGCGCAACCGTTGGGCATCCGCTTCGTGATCGGCTTGTTCATCGTCTCGGTGATCGGTCCGGTGCTGCTGCCAAAATTGGCCGGCTCGCTGCCACTGCGGTGGGAACCGGACGTGCATCTGGTGCTGGCGACATCGGTGGCGCTGGGCTCGGCGCTGAGCGCCTCCGGCACCCTGTTGCTGGCGGCGCTGGGCCAGCAGATCAAACCGCAGCACATCGCCATGGCCCAGTCGCTCCAGACCTTTTCCATGAACGCGCCGCCCGGCCAGATCCTGCTGGAGTTCGACCGGGAAATGCAGCGGGGCTGGACCGAGAAGATCCCCAATCGCGCCTACCTGCGCGTCACCCCGGAGACTTCGGGCGATTCCGGCGCCTTCGAAGGCCAGGTCATCGAGGAAACCCAGCCGGTGCCCCAGGACATCGAGCCCCTGGGGCTGATCCGCTGCCTGGAATTGCCCGCCTACCGCTGGCTGGTGGTGCTCGATCTGGTGGCCCTGGCCGCGGCAAGCGGCGGCAGCGTGCTGTTGCTGAACTTTGCCCACGCCGCGGCCCAATACTGGACCCTGGTGATGGGGCTGGCGCTGCTGCTGGTGGCGCGGTTCGCCTTCGCCGGCGGCAACCGGCTGTGGCGGCGCTTCGAATTTATCTCCCGCATCTACTGGCTGGAATGCCACGGCAACTTCCAGCGCGCCAAGAGCAGTATCGGCGCCCTGCTGCATGAC
>VEPB01000290.1 GCA_012026715.1 Methylococcaceae bacterium
TGCAGGCGGCGATGGGTCCGGCGTGCCCCTGCAGTTGCAGGGCCGTGACATTGTCGTTGGCGTTCGGGTCGCGGTTGGGCCACACCGCGTGGGCCGCGCCGTGACAGGCGGCGCACGGCACCTGGCCGTGGCGGTCCTTGCCCTGGCGGAACAGCGCCACGCTAAAGGGCAGGAGTTCGCCGTTCCCCAGTTCGACGAGTTTGATATCCGTGACGGGGGTGACGGCAAACCGCCCCTCGTCGGGATTGAACCGATCCGGCCGGCGTGGGGTGGCGGAAGGATCGGTCTCATCGAATGCCGTCCGCAGGACGCCGGCGCTGAAAAATCCGTCGGTGCCCAACTTGCCCCGGTTGCCGGTGCCGATGTGGCAGGAGGCGCAGTCAGGCTGGTCGATCCACGCCTCGCGCTTGGCGTTGCCGTCCGGGCTGAAGGATGACTTGGGGTAGCTGCCGGCCACCGCCAGCATGTCGCCGTGGCACTGGTAGCAGGTCACCGCGGCGCCATACATGCGGTCGCGGTAGCACTGTTCGCGCAGGCCGGCGTGGCAGCGCAGGCAGTTCTGTTCCATGGGCAGGATGTGGCCCTCGGCGTCCTTGACCGGGAACAGGCTGTTGGGATTCGAGCCGGCGGCGGCGTCCGTTTGCGCGGGCTTGAAGCGTACCGGCAGTCCCTGGTCGTCCCGTTGGATATCGTCCCGCGCGGCGTTGTATTGCAGCACCCCATGAAAGCCGTGGACCCGGATGGAACTCTCCTGGCCCGGCAGCGTTTGGCCGTAGGGCACCGTTGCGATGGCGGATTTGTGGCAGCCGGAATCCGCGCAGGTTTTCGAGAGTGGGCCGGTCGCGAAATCGGACAGACCGTGTATCACCATGACGTTGCGCAGGGCGGCGTATTCCTGATCGAACAGGCTGGAACTCGCCGGTTCGAAGAATTCCGCGGTGCCGTCGCCATGGCCGCTGTGGTCGTGATGGTGAATGGCGGAGCCGGCGCGGGCGCCGATGCCGCCCTTGGCATGACACTCCCGGCAATGCAGATCGCGGCCGGCGGTCAGCACCAGGTCGGTGGAGTCGGCGGCGCCGGTAGCCTTGTCCTTCGCCGTCACGCGGAACAACGGATAAGGGTTGACCCGGCCCAGATCGTCGATGTCGGTCACCGGCAGCATCTTGGCCGCGAACCCGTTGGAATCTGCCACGAACTCGCTGAAGGCTTGCGGTTCGTTGACGGCGTAAGGGCCACCGATACCCGGCATGTAGCGGCCGTGGTCCGGATTGAGGGCGGGGATCAGGTCGGGGTTGTGGTAGCCCTCATCCGGCACGGTGGTCAAGGGATCGAACACCCGGAATGCCGCCGCCCGGCCGGCGTAGCTCCAGCCGGTCACGTCGGCGGGGCCGGACCAGACTTCGAAAAAGTCGCTCTTTTGCACCGCCGCCTGCATCAGGGTCCGGTCCACCGGCCAGTTCTGGCTGGTGGTATTGATGGAGTCTTTGCCTGCCGGGTCGGCCGGGTTGGCGGCCGCGGAGTAGCTCAGCTCGATCGAGTCGTCGCCGAGCACAACCGGCATCTTGGCTTTCCCGTAGACCACCGCGTTGATCGTATTGACCTGGGGGCCGAAGGGGGTCGGCAGGTTGGGCGCGGTGCGGGCATCGGTGATGTTCTGCAGGGTCCAGTCCTCGAAAGGCAGCACCACCTTGCCGGAACCGGCGCCGGCCAAACCGGGCGCGGATTGCCTGGCCGATTCGGCCAGGCCCGCGACCGCGTCGCGGGTGGCCGCGAATTCCTCCAGGGTATCCGGCGGCGTGCCGACGATGACTTCCACCGAGTCTTCGCAGTAGCGGTTGCGTTGGTCCCAGGCAGTGAAGCGCGCCCGGTAGCGGCCGTTGTCTCGCACGAACTGGACGGTGGTTTCGGTGCCGGTGGGACGAAGAAAGGTGGCGGGCGTTGCCCCCGGCACGGCTTCGCCCATGCTGCCACCGCCGAAGTCCCATTCCATCTTCAATGGGTTGGCCTTTTTGTCCTTCAAGGTCGCTTTGGCCGAGAAGCTCACGTCGGTGTTGACCGTAGTCGCCACGCTGCCCACCGGCGAGAAAATCTTGCACTGCGGAACCTTGCCGCAGGACTTGGGTCTGCCCTTCACCGCCGCCGTCGCCATGGCATCGGTTGCCTTGGCCCGCACCGAACACAGCAACTCCGGCCGATCCAGATCGGTCCGGCTCAGGGCGAAGCGGTGCCGGCTATCGACGGTTGCCTGTCCCAACAACCGGCCGCTGCTGTCGTAGATATCGACGCTGGCGGCGGCGCCGTGCCGCACCGTGCCCTTGACCGAAAACACCCCCTGGGCCCATTTGGCCTGGCCGATAGTGATCCTGGGGCCGGCGACGTTGGCGTGGGCGGCTTCAGCGAAGAGGCTGAGGCAAATCAAGAGGCAGACGAAGATCCTGCCGGCGAGGGCATTACAGATCGGTCGAGACATTTCTTTCCTTATTGTTCCGTTGGGACGGTGCGGTTCGGCGGATGCGATGCCGGAAGCCGACATTCCGCAGCAATAACCAAGCCGGCAGGTTGGCTTCACGAGAAAACAAGGGATTGAAACCGGGGCAGACAGGGCGGCGGGCTGGCCTGCTCAGGGGCTGTGGGATATGGCTCGCCCTATGAGGCATATGCCCCAATTGAAAGGTGTCTTGGGCAGGGCGATGGCCAAAGCGCTGATGATTCACCGAGTTGGTCGCAAGCACAAAGTGCACTGGCCCTCGCTCCAACCCCCAATGCCGTTAAGTTAAGCCGTCATTCCGGCATGGACTGCCGGAATCCAGTTACATGGACGTGAGAGGCCCACGGCATCCAA
>VEPB01000386.1 GCA_012026715.1 Methylococcaceae bacterium
CGCCGATGAGAAGGCGGTGATCATCCAGCTCGACGAAGCCCACAAGCGTTCCCTCAGGCTCACCCTGGTGGGGGATGTGGACGGGCTGAAGCAGCAGGTACCCGCCATCGAAAACCTGCTTCACGTAGCCAATCTTTCCAGTCCTTGCCAGGAAGCCACTCGCGCCAAACTGGCCGCCGCCGAGGCCAACATCAACTTTCTGGAGTCCAGCGATTCCGACGGTCAGCTGTATTTTCACGAATTGCAAAAACAGGATCGTTTGTTCCGCGACTACCGCAGACAGTGCCTGGGCGGACGGATAGAACCGTGAGCCGTGGGAAATCCGGCTGAAGCCCCACCTACTCCGACCTGCGACGAGCGCCGCCCACTACCTCCTTGTAGGTCGGGTTTCAACCCGACCGTGCCAACGCGCGGGACCGCGCCAGTCCCCGCTTCCAGTACGCCAGCCGGATACCCAGCAGCAGCGCCAGCCAGGCCCCCATGGTCGCAGGCCGGGTCAAATCCTTCTTCACCAACCAGATAAAGTGCAGCACCCCGGCTGCGGCGATGACATAGCCCGCGCGGTGCAGGAGCCGCCAACGCCAGCCGCCGAGACGGCGCACCATCGCATCGGTGGAGGTGGCAGCGAGCGGGATCAGTAGCAGATAAGCGGCGAAACCCACCGTCACATAAGGTCGCTTGGCGATGTCCTTGACGATGGCTGGCCAATCGAAGTACTGATCGAGCACCAGATAGGTCAGGAAATGCAGGCTGGCGTAGAAAAATGCGTACAGGCCCAGCATGCGCCGCAGCCTCCCCCACCAGGACCAGCCGCTGAGCCGACGCAGCGGCGTCACCGCCAGCGTCAGCAACAGAAACGTCAGGGTCCACCAGCCGGTGGCATGGGTGATGCGTTCAATGGGGTTGGCGCCCAACTGGCCCATCAAGCCGAGCGTCGCCACCTTCCCCAGCGGGATCAGCGCCACCGCGAACACAGCCGCCTTGATCAGTCGCACGGCCCTTTCGCCGGGATTCGACAGCGCCATCTCCTTTAGAAGAACTTTTGCAGGTCCATGCCCGCGTACAGCGAGGCGACCTGTTCCGCATAACCGTTGAAGGGCAAGGTGGGCCTTTTGAAAAATTCGCCGATGCGGCGTTCCTTGGCCTGGCTCCAGCGGGGATGGTCGACCTCCGGATTGACGTTGGCGTAGAACCCGTACTCCCGTGGGCCGGCCTGCATCCAACTGGTGGTCGGCGGCTGTTCCGACAAACGAATTTTGACGATGGACTTGGCACTCTTGCAGCCGTATTTCCACGGCACCACGCTGCGCACCGGGGCCCCGTTCTGGTTGGGCAGGACCTCCCCATACAGGCCGAAAGCCAGCAATGCCAAGGGGTGCATGGCCTCGTCGATACGCAACCCCTCCCGGTAAGGCCACTCCAGCACGGAGTACCGCTGACCCGGCATCTGGGCGGGGTCGTGCAGGGTCACAAACTCCACGAATTTGGCGTTGCCGGTGGGCTCGACTCGCTTGAGCAGTTCCGCCAGCGGGTAGCCGACCCACGGAATCACCATGGACCAGGCTTCGACGCAGCGGAGGCGGTAGACGC
>VEPB01000413.1 GCA_012026715.1 Methylococcaceae bacterium
GCAGAGGGGTGCGATGGGGGCGGCCAGATGTTATTTTAAGCCGGAGAACTATCATGGGAAATGGAAACCGGGCTGCGGTTTCGCTATTCACCGAACCGTACCGACGCCCGCTTTCTTCCTGGTTACCGTGCCGATGTCGCTGATACCGTTATCTTTGTCGCTGCGTCTGTCCCGGCGGATCTCCCTGCGCAGCGTGGTGGTGGTCGGCTTCGTCCTGGCGATCCTGCCGCTTTTGACCGGCATCGTCTCGGCGGTGCTGGCGGTGGACCAGCTGTCGGTGCTTTCGCAGCAGACCGTTTACCGGGTCGCCCAACAGACCCGCAGCAGCCGGCTGCTGTTGGAGAAGCTGGCGGAGCGCGAACGGCGGGGCAAGCAGTTTCTGGTCCTGAACGACACCGCGACGCGCGACGCCTACACCGAAAGCCACCGGCAATTTGCCGAAATCGCCGATTCCCTGGAGCAGATGGCCGATACCGGGCATCTGGTGAAGACGCTGGAACAACTGGTTGCCGCCGAAAACGAGATCTTCATAGCCCTCACCGCACCCCCGCCCCAGTCGCCCGATCCGGGCGCACCGCCGGGAAAGGGCAAGAAAAAGCCGGAAAGCTTCGACCAGCAACGCCTGAAGCAGGCCACGGCGGATTTCGCGGAGCTTCACGCCAAGGCGCGCCAGGCTGCCCAGGACTACGCGGATTTCGTGGACACCGAGGCCGCCGACCTGACCGAGCGTTCCAAGCAGTTGCAACGCCACCTGCTGAGCCAGACCACGCTGCTGGCACCCGCGTCCCTGTTGATCATCGCCTTCTTCCTGTTCGTCATCGGCCGGCCGATCCGGCTCATCGACCACGCCATCCGCCGCCTCGGAGCCGGCCAGCTGAACCGGCCGATCAAGGTGACTGGCTCGCGCGACATGGAATACCTGGGGGAGCGGCTGGACTGGCTGCGCATCCGTTTGCACGACCTGGAAATCGCCAAGCAACGCTTCATGCGCAACGTGTCCCATGAAATCAAGACGCCGCTGGCCAACCTCAAGGAAGGCACCGACCTGCTGGCGGACGAGGTGGTCGGCAAGCTGAGCCCGGAACAGCGGGAGATCGCCCAGATTCTTACCAGCAACGTGCAGAAGCTGGAAGCGCTCATCGCCAACCTGATCAATTACGGCCAGGCCAATGCCAACCAAGGTGGGCTAAAGCTGGAAACCGTGGATTTCCGCGGCATTGCCGCTGCGGTCATCGAGGACCAGCAGCTGCGGCTGCGATCCAAGTCGTTGACTGTCAAGGCCGCGCTTCGGCCGGTGCAACTCACCGGGAATGCCGAGCAGCTGCGCACCATCATTGATAACTTGCTGTCCAATGCAGTTAAATATTCGCCCCCGGAAGGAGAAATCCGGATCAGCCTGCGCGAAATCGGCGGCCACATGGAGCTGGAGGTGGAAGATCAGGGGCCTGGAATAGACCCGGACGAGCGGAGTCAAGTCTTCGAACCGCTGTTCCAGGGTCGCGCCGCCCGCAAATATGGGATCAGCGGCACCGGTTTAGGGCTGGCCATCGTCGCGGAATGCGTCGCCAGCCACCACGGCAAGGTCGAGGCCCTGGAGCCGCGCGAGGGTCGTGGCGGTGCCCGCTTCAGAGTACAAATTCCACTGGCTCAAGAGTCGCAATGAAAAGGTTAGCTGTGTGCTCGTTGGTTGGCGTCAGCCTGGCGATGACCGGTTGCGCCGTGCAGTGGCCGCCGAAACCGCCAACCGTCGCTCCACACCCCGACAGCCATTACCATCAGGCCGATCTGAGCCACCTGGTGGATTACGGCGGCAAGGCCGCGGCCATGGACGATGGTGCCCGCCGCGCGGAATGCCAGCACCTGCAGGAACTGGCGACCACCAATCCCAGCCTGGGTCTGAAATTGCACTTGGCGACCTTGCAAAGCGTCGGAGATGCCTGCGGCTCGGTGGAAAAGGCGCTGGACAGCCTGCGCCGGGTCAAGGCCGAGGTCAGGGACGAGAGCATGCGATCCTGGGTGGCGTATCAGGAGGAAGTGCTTGGCCGCCTGGACCGGGAGGCCGATTTCCGCCGCGAGATCGAACAGAAGGTCAAGCAGGCCACCGAAAAGGCGCTGCGTAGTCAGCGCGAAGCCAAGACCAAGGAAAACCAGGTCAAGACGCTACAGGACAAGCTGGACGCCTTGAAATCCATCGAGCAGGGTCACGACCCCGCCAATCCCCAAGGGGCAGAATAGCCATGAACGAAGTCAGAAAACGCATTTTGCTGGTAGACGACGATCCGGACCTGCTCCGGCTGATCGCGCTACGGCTCACCTCGGAAGGTTTCGAACTGGAAACCGTCAGCAACGGCACCGCCGCCCTGACGCGGGTGGCGCTGTTCCGCCCCCATGCGGTCATCACCGACTTGCAGATGGAGGGCATGGACGGTTTGGGCCTGTTCGATGCATTGCACGAGCAATATCCGACCCTGCCGGTGATCATCCTCACTGCCCACGGCACTATCGGCGATGCGGTGGATGCCACCCAGCGCGGCGTGTTCAGTTTCCTCACCAAGCCGGTGGACAAGACCGAACTCCTGAAACGGGTCAACGAGGCGATCCGCATCGGCATGACCAGTCTGGCGGCTTCCGAAAACGACATCTGGCGCTCCAAGATCATCACCCAGAGCCCGGCGATGCTGGAATTGCTGAGCCAGGCCCAGCGGGTGGCCCAGAACAAGGCGGCGGTGCTGATCGCCGGCGAAAGCGGATCGGGCAAGGAACTGCTCGCCCGCGCCATCCACGAGGCCAGCCCGCGCAAGGATTTGCCCTTCGTGGCGGTGAACTGCAGCGCGATCCCGGAAAACCTGTTCGAGTCCGAGTTGTTCGGTCACCGCAAGGGATCATTCACCGGCGCCCTGCGCGACCACGACGGCCTGTTTCGGGCGGCCGACGGCGGCACTTTGTTTCTCGACGAAATCGGCGACATGCCCAAGCCGGTCCAGGTGAAGCTGTTGCGGGCCCTGCAGGAGATGAAGGTGCGGCCGGTGGGCGGCACCCGCGACGAGGACATCGACGTGCGCGTCATCTCCGCCACCCACGTGGATCTGGAAGCGGCCATCGCCGAAGGCAATTTCCGCGAGGACCTGTATTACCGGCTGAATGTGGTGACCTTCCATCTGCCGTCCCTGGCCCAGCGCATGGAAGACATCTCGCTGCTAGCCACCCACTTCCTGCGCCAGTTGGCGCCTTCGTACGGGGACGAAGTGCGGGGTTTCTCGCCTGGAGCCCTGGAGGCCCTGGTCAATTTCGAGTGGCCCGGCAACGTGCGCCAGCTGCGCAACGTGGTGGAGCACTGCATGGCGCTGTCGACCACCCCGCTGATTCCGGTGACCCTGGTGCAGCGAGCCCTCAAGGACGAGCCCAACAACTTCATGCCGCTGCAGGAGGCGCGCGATCAGTTCGAGCGCAATTACCTGATCCGGCTGTTGCAGATGACCAACGGCAACGTCACCCAGGCCGCCAAGATGGCCCGCCGCAACCGCACCGAATTTTACCGGCTGCTGGGGCGGCACGGCATGAACCCTTCGCTGTTCAAGGGCGCCAGTCCCGAATAAGGGCCGGCCATCATGCGGGTGGGCGTGCTGGCCGACAGCCACGGCCTGATGCGCCCGGAAGCCGTGGAATTGCTGCGCGGCTGCGACCACATCGTGCACGCCGGCGACATCGGCGCCCCGGCCATCCTGGAGCGGCTCGCCGAACTGGCCCCGGTCACCGCGGTGCGCGGCAATAACGATCGGGGTGCCTGGGCAGACAGCCTGGCTCACACGGAATTGCTGCAACTGGCCGGCCACTGGCTCTACCTGCTGCACGACCTGGCGGAACTGGACATCGAGCCCGCCGCCGCGGGCGTGCGGGTCGTCGTCACCGGCCATTCTCATCAACCGTTGATCCGCGAGCGCGGCGGCGTGCTCTTCATCAATCCCGGCAGTTGCGGCCCGCGCCGGTTCAAGCTGCCCATCGCACTGGCGGAACTCCGGATCGACGGCGCCGAAATCGACGCCCGGATCTTGGAAATCGGATAAGGACGGGGCTGGTCAATGGGTGATGACGGCTCCGTGGGTGAAATTAACGACCCGGGTGATGAAGCCCGGCACCGGTATTCCGGTTCGCACCGCCGGCTGATATCGCCAGGATCTGACCGCTTCCAGCACCGCGTCGTCCAGTTCCCGGTAACCGCTGCTCTTCATCACCTGGGCGCCGGCGAAGCCGCCGTCCGGCCCCACGGATATCCGCACCTCGACCTTGCCCTCGATCTCCTGCTCGGCGGCATGGCGCGGATAGGGAAACTGGGTCGAACCCACGATGGCGGCGTGTCGCGAGCCCATCATGGGTACCGTTGAAGATCCTCCCGGTTTGGGGCGGGCCGTCGCGGGGGTTCCGCCTTCACTGAAATCCCGCGCCAATTCCTCGAAGTCGTCCTTGAATTCCTGCAGGGCCGGTTCCGGCTCCGCCTTGGGCTTGGCGTCACGAAGCGGCTTCGGTTTCGCTACCGGCGCCGGTTTCGGGGCTGGTGTGGCGGGGC
>VEPB01000107.1 GCA_012026715.1 Methylococcaceae bacterium
AACGGGAACGATCGCCTTCAGAACCCGGACGACGCCCCTCGATGGGGCATCGGAGGCCTTCCGAAGCGGATCAGGGAACGATCAGTTCCGACTCGGCCAGCAATTTTCCGTCCGTGCCGAACCGCACCACATAAGCCCCCTTGGAGGCGAAGCGCTGACCGATGCCCAGGCTCAACCGGGGATAGAGCGTGGTGCTTTGCAGCGTACCCTTGGCGCCGACGCTCACCATGCCGGCCGGCAGGTTGACCGTTTCCGCGAGCGGCCGAGCCTTGGGGTAACGGCGCGCCAGTTCGCCTTCCGCCCCCAGGGACGCCACATCGCGGCTTTGCTGCTCAGCCTTGAGTCCCTCGCTCTTGCTCAGCATGTTTTCGAGGCGGTCGAGCAGGTAGTCATTGAAGAGATTATCCAGCATCTCCGAGGTCGTATCGGTCAGGAAGCGGACCGCAAAGAACACCTCAGCCTGCAAAGGTTCGTCGACGATGGCCAGCTTCTGCATGTTCATCCAGGATTGAAAGGTGCGCACATAGAGCAAACGCTTGTCCGGCAACTCGTAGGGATACACCAGTTGGGCCTTGGCCTTCCATGCGTCGGCGAATGGCGCATGCTCGCCGCCGCCGAGGATGGCCGAAAAGTACACCGGGTTGCCCTGAGGGGGCGCGACAGCCGCCAACGCGGCGATGTCCGCCCGCCGCAGCCACAGCATGACGACGTCCTCGGGCTGAAGATTAGCGAGGGCCTGCGGCAACGCGTCCGCCGAACCGGCCGGCAGAGGCCGGTTCTCCACCGGGATCGCCGATTCCTTCAACGCCGCCGCCATCGCGGCGGCGGCTCCCTTCCCTTCCGCGACGTCACGAAAAACCTGAACCAAACGCTTCGGTTTCGGGGTGGCATGTTCCTTCAGGAATTCCGCCAAGGCGTCCGCCTCCAGGGCGATTCCGCGCGAGTAGTACACCGCGTAAAAGCTCGGCTCGGCAGGCGGTTCGGCCACGCTGGGGAACCAGCAAGGCACTTTTTCCTGATTGCAGAAATCCTGCACCGGCTGCCAGGTGCCGTTGCCGATCCCTGAGATCAAGGCGAAGACCGGCTGCTTCGCCTGGAATTGATGCAACTGTTCCCCCCAGGTTTCCGACGGGCCCTGCAAGGCCCATTCGTGCAGTTGCCACTTCCGCTCGGTGCCCAGGATCATTTCCGCGGCGGTCACCATGTGGCGCCGTCCGCCCCGCTTGGTTCCCACCACCGTACTTCCATTCTTCTGCCGGAAGGCGGTTTGCAAAATGTCCAGCATCGCCTTGCGCCGCTCCGGCGCCACCCCCGGCGCGACGACCGTGGCAAAGTGAATCGCGTCATCCGTCACGCCCGGCGAAGGCTCGACCGACAACTGCTTCAGATAGCTGATCAACGCCGCCAGCGCAGCCTTGTCCAGCTTGTAATGGGGCATGATGACGCTCATCTTGCGGCCCCGGTTGTTCGTGCCGGACCGCAGCGTCTCCGCCAGACTTTGATCGGTGTAGGGATCGTGCCGTTCGCTGAAGCGCTTGCCCACCCGCGGATCCATGGTCGCCACGTTGGTGCGCTCGGGATGGAACAGGTAGTTACCGGTGATGGGGGAAACCAGGCTGTCTCCTTCCACCGCCCCCATGCCGCTGTGGCGATGGCACGACATGCAGGCGGCCTGCTTGCCTTCCACGGTGATGTTGTCGAAGCGCTGACCGACCAATTCCGCCCCGGACGGCAGAATGCCTTCCTGATAAATCCGCCGGCCTTGCTCGACCAGTTTGCTGTCGGCTCCGGAGTCGCCCGCCGCAACCGAAGCAGACACCGCCATGCAAACCGCCGTCAACAAAGGGCGAAGCCAATCCCGACCGCCAGCGGAGGCCATTTCAAAACCATTTTTCCAATTGCTTCGAGCAACCATGACTTTCTCCGACAATCGCCGCGCCGATGCTCACGTCGGTCGCCGCCAGCAAACAGCACTATTAGGTATGGGCCGGAACGGCCTACTCGCCGGCCGCGGCCGGTTTCGCGGCGGCTGGATCGGCCGACGAATCGGTGGCCGGGTTCGCCTTGGGCTTTTTGGGCGCTCGCGGCTTGATGCCTACCAATTCCAGCTCGTAGGTCAGCAGGGCGTCGGGACCGACGTCCGGCGGCAAGCCCTGTGCGCCGTAACCCAGTTCAGGCGGCACAAACAGCTGCCATTTGGAGCCCACCGGCATCATCTTCAAAGCCTCCTGCCAACCGGGAATCACCTCGTTCAGATTGAAGACCGCCGGTTTGCCGCCGGACGCCGCACTGGCAAAGACGGTTCCGTCCATCAATGTACCGGTGAAAAACACCTCCACCGTGTCGTTCTTCTTCGGCTTGGGCCCGTTCCCTTCCACCCGGACCCGATATTGAAGATTATCAGGCAGCGTCACCACGTCGGGCTGGTTTCGGTTGTACTCCCGCAGCAATGTGGCCTGCCGCAGATTGTTCATGCCCGCCTTCATCCAGCTTCGCTTGCCGGCATTGTGCGGTTCCGTCGGCAACTGCTCCGGCAATCGCGAACCGGGCAGCGGCGGGTTCGACCGCTGCGCCGCCGCCGGTTCGCGATTCGACTGGTTGGGAGAAGTACCCCCCATCGCGGTTCCAGCACCCAACCAAAACAGCGCGATAAATGCGGTTGCCACCGACGGGGATGCGCGCCGGCCAAAGTCGACCTTATTCATGTTCAAAACCTCTTGTAAGAGTGATGCCGCCAACCAACACCGCCGGCCCTTCGGCAACGAGTGCCAATGAAAGGACCGGCGGTTCAGATGAAGTTTGAACGGCCCACCTTAACGGCGCGTTAGCAGTTGGCGCCGGATTCAAACCAACGGCGGCATGGCCTGCAGGAACGCTTAATGGTCAGCGGGAGCCGGTGCGGTTGGTGCCGGCGCAGCCGGCGTCTTCACGCCCACCAATTCCACTTCGAACTGCAGCAGCTCATTGGGACCGATGGCGTCGCCGGCACCGCGCGGGCCGTAGCCTTGTTCCGGCGGAATGAACAACTGCCAGGTCGAGCCGCCCGGCATGCGCTTCAGCGCTTCCCGCCAGCCCGGAATCAACGAGGCCAGATTCAGGTCGACGGTCTGGTCCGGCGGCGTGGCGTCGAACTCGGTTCCGTCCAGCAGATTGCCGCGGTAATGCACGGTCACGATGTCGCCGTCCTTGGGCTGGGTGCCCGTACCCATCTTGATGACCTTGAACTGAACGCCGCTGGGCAGCACCTGAACGCCCTCCTTCTTCTTATTCTCCGCCAGGAACTCATCCGCCTTGCGCTTGTTTTCCAAGCCATCGGTCCGCTGTTTCGTCACCATCTTGCGGTGGACCTCGCCCTGAAAGTGGCGCATCAGCGGCCGCAAGTCCTTTTCCGGCACCAGCAGATCACCGCCGGCGGCGCCATCCTTCACCCCGCGGATCAGCAAGTCCGGATTGAATTCCACGCCCTGCTTTTTCAGGTTGCGGGCGATATCGACCCCGATGCCGTAGCTGATCCTGTCCTGGTCAGACTTCAATTCCGGCGCCTTCTCCTTGGCCTCGACCTGGGAAACCGCAAGGCCCAGGCCCAGCAAAACGCCCCAATACACTGACTTGTTCATAGCATGCTTCCGAAGATTGAAAAAACGATGTGAATGCGCGGCGGGTCGATCGTCCGAGCCGCGGAAAACAGAAAAACGAGGTTAAGTGTAGCCCGCCGATCAGTGAGGCCAACGGGAATCGCGGTACCGCTCCAGATCACCTGACGACGATCTTGGACGCCGAAACCACGCCGTGGGAACGGAAACCGTGCCAGCCGCCCCGGCGCCGCAATTGCAGCGACGCGCCGGCTCGGAACGCAATGGCGGTGCAGCCCTGTAGATGCACCGTGACCCGCCCGACCTTCACATAATCCGCGCCGATTTCCTTGATCCGGCCGGAGCCAGACACCTTTCGGGCTCCGGCAGGGCGGACACAGGGCATTGCCAGCGAAGCGACCTCCAGTTGCAGATCCTGATGGGCCACCGCGCCGATGGCATCGGTCGCGTTGACGGTCAGCGGATACTTCCCCCCGACCGATGGCGTTCCGGAAATGCTGCGGTCCGTAAAG
>VEPB01000592.1 GCA_012026715.1 Methylococcaceae bacterium
ACATGACAACCCATGGCTAGCTGATCCAGCTCCATAGGGAAAGAACGCGCTCCGGCGGACGGTTACCCCGAAGGCAGCGAAAGAGGAGGATCTGGCTCATGCTTGCGGCCTGAACTGAACTGCCTGATCCAGGCAAGGCGTTGCCTGACTTGAGGGGGAAAGTCATCCGGATCGCGCTGCCGCAGTCCCCATACCCTCGCCGAAGGCATCGCCAGACCAGCCCACCGGTAAGCTAGTTGGCAGTCTAGAAATAAGGTCGGCTCGGAACCCAGAAAATCAAACAGCCAACCGAATTCCTGGTTATCGAGATAGGTTTCGGCTTCGTCGTGCTCGTCGAATCCATCGAATCCGTTCCGCTTCCAATGCCGCCCAGGCTTGGGTACATACAACCTGAAAAATGCCCGTGCTTCCTCTGTGACCTCGACGCCGACAGCCTTACCCCCGCCGTCGAACAAGTGGAGGATCCTGTTATGAATCAGCCATACAAGAAGATTCCTTCCCCGCCTATTCGGCTGCCACTCGAATACCCGCTTGAGTTCATCGAAACTCGCCAGCTCCGACGAATCCGACATCAACGGATCAAGCCGTTGTCCCGCTTCGAACAGCGACACCATAGCGCCCCATTGACGCCTAAAGCCCCTTGAGAAAGGAACCACGCCGGCCGGGCAAGGGGAGCCCGGTTTTCGCCCGGCCAAAGGCTAGGCGTGGTTGTAATCGCTAAATTCTGAGCCGGTGGCGTTGCTGAAGACCAAACCTTGGCCTGGTCACCGATATGGAGTTAAAGACTATGTTTGCAGTGACCTCGATGAACAAAATTCAACAGCCGCTATCCTCCTGTTTTAACATATTCAGAGCTGTCCGTACCGTACCAGTCTAATGAGTGTTTTCGACCCATTCCTGTCATCGGAGCCGCCTGACAACCAATGGCCGGTTCCAAAGTGCAGCTGACGATCGAGGAGTATCCCCCGTCACGCTAAACCGGTCACTCGACTTCGATTCCCCTTGTTTGCTCGACCGACAGCTTTCGGGATTTCTCCCGAATTGGCGGAACCGGCCATGAGCCGAACTTTGCGCCGAATTCATGCAAGACATTGGAGCGACCGCTCCACCCGAATACTGGTCATCAGGGGCCTCGGCCATGGATATCGGGAGGTTCGTTCAGCGTTGTCTGATGCCTGCCGCCATCGGCCGGCCCGGAGCGCGGGGCAAGTCCGCGGGCGGGGCGTCGGACAGGCCTTCAGGGAGCGGTTGATTCCATGTTCCTGATTCGACAAATTTCGCGGTGCGGTCGGGTAATATGACGGTTATCGGATCGAATTCAGCCTTGGATTCAAACACCGTATTTATGCCCTGCCTACTTTCTATCGTCCACGTAGCGGACATGCGTGGAAGGAGCCGGAAGATGCCGTGCGAGCGTTCTATCGGGATCGAAAGAGCGCGGGAAACGACTTGTCCTGCGCAAGATCCAGTTCAAGCGTTGTCTTTCCACCATCGGCGAGCACACCGACCGTAAACGCACCCCAGGCCGTCAGGTTCAATTCCGCGCGCCCATCCGCGACCTTTACTGGGACGACCGGCTCCGTAAAAGTCGGATGCAGATGGAACTCCACCTCGCCTTCGAGGGGCGTACTGCACGAGCCGGGCATGGAAGAAACCGAGAGAGCGACCGCGAACCAGTCATCCGACAAGGGACGGACCTGCGCCGAAAGAACTCGGCCATCCGATGTTGACCTCCCTCCCCACCGTCCCTTTTGAGGGTCATCCGGATCGGCCGCCGATGCAGGACTCGGCACATTCATCAACCGTTCGAGGACATCGGCAAACGCGGCGATATCGCGGTCGAAGGCCGCGTCATCGGGTGAAATCGTCGTCGCTTGCAGATAGACAAGCCGTGCAATCTCGGGCGTCTCGTTCACCGCTTTCAACCATTCCCCGACCGACAATCCACCAATCATGACCGGCACAAGCCGCGTACTCCTGCCCAGCGCGGCGATTAGCTGGGCTCGAAACGGCGTCTCGCCGGCGGTCCCCAACCAGCCTGGGCCAAACAGCGCGACCACGACACTGGCACTTTCCTGGGCATGCTTGATCATGTCCATCCAGTTGTCGCCAGGTTGCAATCGCGCCTTGTCGTACCAAACTGCCTGGCCGAAGCGAGAAATCAGCCGATGGGCAATCGGGTCAACCCTCTCGATGTCGTTGTAGGAGAACGCGAGAAAGACAGAGCCGCCGTGTGGTCCAGCGGAGAGCGCTGCCGGTGACGCCGCAGACTTGCGCTGGAACTTCTCAACCCCGTGCAGGCGGTCCTGTTCCGACATGCCCCTCAATTCGCTCACTTCCTTGGAAGTCAGCAAATTCGTCAGCGACTCGAGCGACGAAAGCATTGAGGCCTTTTGGCCTCGGCGCTCGGCGAAGACTGCGAGCACCTCCTCATAGGCGAAGTACGGCTGATACAGTATCTCGATGCCGCTCCAGTAGGCCTTGCGATCCATTCGTTCCAGATGCCCCAGATACCGTTGAAATGTCTGGCGCGCTAAATCGCGGGCGGCGTCGAGCCTGTGTTTTTCTGCAAGCTCAACCCGTGTGACGACCGGCCAGATCCGAAGCGACGGCTCGTTCGTGGCCAACCGCCGCTGACTGTCGGCTGATGCGGCGACGGCAGCCGCACCCTTGATGCTTTGCTCGTTCAGTGTAAAGCAAACGACGAGATCGTCAGGCATCTGGACGGTGCAGATGCCCGACGTGTCGCTGATGCCCGTACGGCTGTCGATGAGCACGTAATCATATTCTTCGCGCAGCCGCTTCTTCAGCGCCTCCAGCAGTATCCCGCCCCCCAGCTTGCCGTAGAACTCCTGCCAGTTGAATCCGTTCACTCGCAGCGAATAACCGGGTCCCTGTTGGCCAGCAGGGACAAAATCGATGGTGCTCTCGCCAAAATCCCAGTCGAGCGAATATGTGTAGCGAAGCAGGCTCTTGTAGCGGTCGTACCAAGCGGTGTCACTGGGGTCGGTGGCGCGTAGCGCGTGACGGGCTGCTTCCGAAAACTCGACAACGTAGTCGATCAGCCCAGGGCTTTCGGTCAGTTCCTTGTCCTCAAGAAAGGGATGGAAGTACCGATGGAGCCCAGGTGCCTCGAGATCCCAATCGATCACCAGCACGCGGCACCCGTTGCTCGCGAGGATCCAAGCGACATTCGCGAGGGCCATTGATCTCCCCGTTCCTCCCTTGTACGAGTAGAACGTGACGATCCGTCCGCCGGCAGTTGTGCTGCTCATCACGGGCCTCCGCCGGGACCGCTGACAATCGGTTGCGCGACGACATCGATCCCCTGCGTCTCCATGGCGGCGTCGGACAGGGCCCTATCGCTTACGCTCTTCGCGGGATCTTCGGCGATAAGAGCCATTCGGAGCTTGACGATCTCTTCGGAGAGCCGGGCCTGCAGCTGATCTGGCGCACCGCCACTGAACCACGTCGTTCTCGCCGTCGGCCCGATTCTGGGCATAAGAGCCGCGAGCCTTTTGCTCGCCTCCTGCGGCGTAATCGTGGCGCCGGCCGGCACCGATAAACTGAAGATGACGCTGCAAGTCGACCTGGGCATTGCGTCAATCGCCGCGGTACGCACCTTCCAAGCGCCAGCTGTGACGGCGGACTCGTCGACAACAAGTATGACAGCTTCACGCGCCGCCTCGGCAGCCTCGAGCTGCGCAGCGATGTCGTCGGCGACTTTCAGCGCACGCCACGGGAGTTTCAGCTTCGACGCAACGCCCTCAGCCAAGCGGCGGATCGTCATGCCGGGAGCGATCTCCCAGCGGAGCGCTCGATCGTGCAATGCCCCTACACGTACGTTGTATGCACCCGGATTATCGAACACGCCGGGCAACTCATCGAAGACGACCGGCGTCGCCAATGGGGGCAGGGCGGGTCCGGCGACGGACTGCTCAATTACATTGGTCAG
>VEPB01000010.1 GCA_012026715.1 Methylococcaceae bacterium
CATGGGCAGCATGCCCACCACCATGGCGAAGGCGGTCATCATCACCGGGCGCAGCCGGGTCGCGGCGGCCTCCAGGGCGGCGGTCAGGGGCGGCACGCCCTCCGTCAGACGGGTGCGGGCGAAGGAGACCAGCAGGATGCTGTTGGCAGTGGCCACCCCCAAGGACATGATGGCGCCGGTGAGGGCCGGGACGCTGAGGGTGGTGCCGGTCAGGAACAGGGTCCAGGCGATGCCGGCCAGGGCCGCCGGCAGGGCGCTGACGATGATGGCGGGGTCGATCCAGGATTGGAAGTTGACCACCAGCAGCAGGTACAGCAGTACGATGGCGACAACCAGCCCCATACCCAAACCGTAGAAGGAGGAGTTGAGCGTCTCGATCTGACCGCGAACCAGCAACTCGACACCCTTGGGCAGCGTGGGCCGAATATCCGCCACCAGGGCTTCGATGTCCTCGCTGACCGAACCCAGGTCGCGTCCTTCCACACCGGCGTAGACGTTGAGGGAGTTGTTGGCGTTGTAGTGGGTGACCACGGAGGGTTGCAGCGACCGCTTCAGTGTCACCAGATTGCCCAGCAACTGCGGCTCGCCCTTGCCCAACCCGCCGACCGGCGTGCGCATCAGGGCGTCGAGGCTGTCCAGATCCAGCGGATTGCCCATCACGCCGATGTTGACGGTGTTGCCGTTGGCGGGATTGAGCCAGTAGGAAGGCGCCGTCTGCATGCTGCCGCTCAAGGTGAGCATGAGGTTTTGTGCCAGGTCGCGGGCCGACAGCCCCAGTTGCTGCAACTGCGCGCGGTTCATTTCCAGATCCAGGGCCGGCTTGTTGGCACGCTGGTAGACATGAGCATCGACGATGCCGGGAATCTGCCGCAAGCGGTTGTTGAGATCGACCACCTTGGGCATGACTTCATCGGGCTTGCCGCCGGCAAACTGGATATCGATGGGTGCCGGAATCCCGAAGTTGAGGGTCTGGCTCACCTGGTCGGCGGGCTGGAAGAAGAACTCGATGCCGGGGAAGCGGGATGGCAGTTCGGCCCGCAGGGCCCGGATGTAGTCGGCACTGGGCGCATGTTCGCCGGGCTGGAGGGAGATCATGATCTCGGTGTCCGCCGCTTCCACCGTGCCGGAGTTGCCGAACAGGGTGTTCCGCGTACTGTAGGGCCCGCCGATGATGTCCAGCACGTCGCCCAGTTCCTCCGCCGGGATCAGGTCGCGGATCACCGCTTCCACCTGGTCGATGAGATGGGGCATTTCCTCGATCCGCGTGCCCGACGGCGCCCGCACGTGCAGCCGGATCTGGCCAGCGTCCACCGCCGGAAACAGATCTTCCCCCAGCAACGGCACCAGCCCCAAAGACAGCAGGCAGAATCCCAGAAAGGCGCTGCCGTAGCGGCCTCGCGCCTTCAGCACATGGCTCAGGACCACCACATAGTGGTCGCGGAACCGCTCAAAGCCCCGCTCGAACAACAGATGGGTGCGGCGGCACAGGCGATGGAAGCGGTTGCGGGCGGGCTTGCGCCTGCGTCCGTGGTGGCCGGCCATCATGTACATCACCAGGGTCGGCACCAGGGTGCGGGACAGCAGGTAGGAAGCCAGCATGGCGAACACCACCGCCTCGGCCATGGGCACGAACAGGCTGTGGGCTACGCCGGTGAGGAAGAACATGGGCACGAACACGATGCAGATGCACAGGGTCGACACAAAGGCCGGCAGGGCGATCTCCTTGGCGCCATCGAGGATGGCCTGGTGCGGGTTCTTGCCCATCAGCAACTGGCGCTCGATGTTCTCGATCTCCACCGTGGCATCGTCCACCAGGATGCCCACCGCTAGCGCCAGGCCACCCATGGTCATGAGGTTGATGGTCTCGCCGATGAGGTGGAGCACGATCAGCGAGCACATGATGGAGAGCGGAATCGACACCGCGATGATGCAGGTGGAACGCCAGTTGCCGAGAAACAGCAGGATCATGGCGGCGGTCAGTCCCGCCGCGATCAGGGCCTCGTGCAGCACGTTGCCGATGGCGGCCTTGACGAACAGGGACTGGTCGAACAGCAGCCGCATGTTGATGCCGTCCGGCATCTGCTCCAGCATGGTGGGAATGGCTTGTTTGACGAACTCCACCACGTCGAGGGTGGAGATGCTGCCGATCTTGAAGATGGAATTGATGATGCCGCGCTCGCCGTTCTGGCGGGCGATCGTCGTTACGGGGGCGGCGCCGTCACGGACGTTGGCGACGTCGCGGATCAGGGTGGTCGCGCCATTCATCGTGCGCACCGGCAGGTCGCCGACCCGGGGGATGGCAGCGACGGTCGCATTGAGGGTCACGTCATATTCGGTGGAGCCGATCTTGATGGTACCCGTCGGCACGATCAGGTTCTGCGCCGCCATGGCATCGGTCAAATCGGCCGGGGTGAGCCCCCGCGCCAAAAGCGCGGTCGAGTCCACGTCCACCGTCACCTGGCGGCTCTTGGAGCCGAACGGACTGGTGACCGCCACGCCCCGCTTGGACTGGAGGACGTTACGCACCACGTTGTTGGTGTAATCGTTGACATCGGTCTCCGGCACCGTGCTGCTGGAGATCCCCAACTGCACCAGGGGCAGGTCGGAGGCGGAGTACTGAATGACCTGGGGCGGCGAGGTGTTGGGCGGCAGCGAGCGGTACACCGAATTGCTGCTGGACATCACCTGGGCCAGCGCTGTACGGATATCGACGCCGGGATGGAAGAACACCTTGATCACCGATGCGCCCGCCAGCGATACCGACTCACTATGTTCGATGCCGTCGATCAGCGACATGGAGCGCTCCACATTGCCCGCCAGTCGGTCGGAGATCTCCTTGGCGTTCATGCCCTTGTAGTCCCACAGCATGGCCACCACCGGAATGTCGATGCGCGGGAAGATGTCCGTGGGCATCTTGCGCAGCACATAGGGCGTCGCCAGCAGGATGAGCAGCGCCGCCACGATGAAGGTGTAAGGGCGGCGCAGAGCGATGTTGACGATCCACATGGGGCGAGCAATTTCCAGTATCGGGCGGAAGGCAGGGCTACCCGATTTCGGGCAAGCCATCCACGCTTATTAGCAATCGCCGTACCACCGATGGGAATACATCGAATCAATGTCTTGTGCGTTGGCTGCGACCAAGGTCATGCTGACGAAGAAACAGGGAATCAACAACCTGTTGCCGTAGACACACAATTTATTGGTATATTTCTGCCACGTCCTTCGCGGAAATATAGATTTATAATGCATGGTGCCACTATGGCCACTCTGATCATCCGTCATCTCGATCAAACCAGTCAGACCGCTTTGCAAATCATGGCTGCCAGAAAAGGCCGAACCATGGAAGAAGAAGCGCGCCTGATTTTGATGCAGACGACTTGCCCTGAATCTGGAGAGATGGGCTTCGGTAGCCGGATACATGCCCGCTTTGCCGCTATGGGCGGCGTCCACTTGAAATATCCCACCCGATCTGCCGCACGCATGATTCCAAATTTTTCCGACGAAGATCCGCTATGATCCGAACACTGAAAGTCGTTTCCTAGCATTCGAATCAAGGCCTTCAGACAGGACGAACTCCATGTGGTGGAAAATATATTTGGCGGTGATACTGGCATTGCAGTTCCATAGCTACAATCAGCTCTTTGCCATCGCTCCAGTTCATGACAATTATCTCAAGTTACTTTTCTCCATCACAGAGACCGCAGGACTGATTGGGTTTATAGCAAACAAAAAGCTCCTGACCCCGCTTTTTTGGAAATCTTCACTGTGGGTATGCGTCGCATGGGATATTTACAGTGCCCTTACGGCCTTTGATTGGTATAAAGGATGGAATCCAAAAATCCTCATCATGGTCCCCGCCTTACTCAGCCCTCTGATTCTATTCCTACCCATGTATCGAGCCTTGTATTTGTACAGCTATAAGTCGGCCGCAATCTGGAAAACCCAGCGCGACGACCTCGAATAGATAGCTTTGCGCATGCGTCGGTGAGTCTATCAACCGCCGAAGAAATTCGCGTCCTAATAGCCGACGAAGATTACTTCGACTCTTTGGACACGGGATTGCGATGATCGGGTGACCGAGACGATCACCCGCACACTGTTGCTCTCCGGCTCAGCCCCCCGCCGTCTCCACTGCCGGCACACCTGATATTGTCGGGTTAGCCGCCCCCGGAGCATTGGCCCGCTTCTTCACCCGGAAGGTGATCTTCAGCCGCTTCCAGCCGAGCACCATGGAAGTGCCGCTGAAGACCAGTCCCAGCACCACCCAGGTCAGCATCCACACGTCCCACACCGGGCGCACGTTGAACCAGCCGAAGTCCCAGTAGTGCAGCAAGTTGAAGGCCCAGCGATAGACCCGGCGGCTTTGGTCCTGTTTGATCAGCAGGCGACCGTCCAGGGGGTCCAGGTACAGCCGGCTGCCGCTGTCGTCGGCGAAGTCGATGCGGGTTGCCGGCAGCGGCCGGTCCCAGGTGCCGCGGCCGCGGCGGAGATAGTAATAACTGTCGTACTCGTCCATCGCAGCCTGGCTCAGGCTGGCATCGCCCCCGACCAGGCGCTTGGCGGCTTCGGTCAGGGTGGTGTCACTGAAGCGGGAAACCGCGCCTTCCACCGTCCGCGGGAAACGATGTCCCTCGGGGGTATAGGCGAGCAGCACCGCCTCGTCGCCGAGTCGCCGCCAGGACAGTTCCACCACTTTGCCTGCTTCTTCATCCTTCAATGCCGCAGGTTTCCAATCGCGCATCGCGACCGGGAGACTCTCGCCCAGATAGGTCGAAAGTTCGGCGCGGCTGGGGTTGCCATTGGAGAAGATCTTCCAGGGATTGGTGGAGAGATACCCGCTCAACCCCCAACCCAGGGCTACCATGCCGCCGATCAAGCCACCCCAGAAATGCCACTTCCACCAGAAATCCCGGTAGGGCTGGGTACGACCCTTGGAATAGGTGGGACGACCGAACCAGCCCGGCCGCCAGCGCAGCCAGCCGACGATGAGGCCGGTGAGACAGGCGGCGGTCGCGCCGAAACCGGTCCACAACTGGACGTCGTGACGGGTTTCGCCGGGACTGAACACGTCGATGAACTTGAGCAGATGAATCCAGTTGCCGGTGTAGTAAAGACCACGCTCAAACGCGGTGCTGGCCCGAATCACCTCGCCGGTACGGGCGGAAACCAGCAACTCGCTGCCGGCACCGTCGTCCACGCTGATCCGGTGAAACGGTTTCCAGGAATCCAGGTTGTTCAAGGTGCTGTCGGATTCGATGGTATCCAGATAGCTGACCGGCGCCTTGCCTTCCACCCACTGCGACGCGACGCGCAGGGCATCTTCCACGGTGATCCGATGCACCGTCCCATCCTCCGCCGAGATGGCGAACCGCTTGCCGGGACCGTTTTCCACAAGCCACAAAGGCCGGCCGGCTTCGCGTACCAACCGGGCTTCGGCGATTACGTTGGGGCTTGGACCTGGCTTGGCGTTCGCCGGCTGAGCCGTTGCCTGCGCCGGCTTGGCTTCTGCGGTCTTGGCTTTCTCGGCTTCGGCCAGGGTCTTGCGGGCGGCGGCGCTGCGATCCCAGGCATCACCGAGGCTCAGCCAGCCGGCCTGAGGCTGTAGCGTTTCGGCATGGGCCAATTGCTGCTCGCGGCCTTGGTTGAGGGTTTCCGAATACATGATGACCAGGCCCGAGGCGAACCAGACCAGCATGAACATGGCGAGCACGACGCCCGCCCAGCGATGGGTCCAATACAATGCACGTGTCATGCTCTACTCCTTGTCGCGGTCAGGCGCGCAGGTTTTTGTTGAAGAACTCGATGGTCCGCTGCCAGGCCAATTTGGCGGCGGCCTCGTCGTAGCGGGGCGTGGTGTCGTTGTTGAAACCGTGCTGGACGTTGGGGTAGGTGAACGCCTCGTAGCGCACTTTGGCCTCTTTCAGTGCGGCCTCGTAGGCCGGCCATCCTGCGTTGATGCGGTCGTCGGTGCCGGCATAGTGGATCAGCAGCGGCGCCTTGATCTTGGGCACATCGGATGCCGGCGGCTGATTTCCGTAAAACGGCACGGCGGCGGCCAAGTCCGGCACCTTGGTCGCGAGGAAGTTGGCGATACCGCCACCGTAGCAGAACCCCACCACGCCGACCTTGCCGCTTGCGCCTGGCAATACCTTCAAGATCCCGGCCGCTGACACGAAATCGGCGCGGGTCTTGTTCTGGTCGAGCTTCTGGAACAAGTCGCGGGCCTTGTCCTCATCGCCCGGATAGCCGCCCAGGGGGTAGAGCGCGTCGGGAGCAAACGCGAGAAAACCGTCCACTGCGAGCCGGCGGGCAATGTCTTCGATGTGGGGATTGAGACCGCGGTTTTCGTGAACCACCAGAATAGCCGGCAGCTTGCCCTCGGCCTTGGCGGGCTGGGCCAGCAGCCCCCGGATCTTGCCGTAGCCTTCGATGGTGGTGGCGTATTCCACGTAGGCGGTTTTGATGCGCGAGTCGTCGTTCTGGATCTGTTGAGCCTCCGCGAAGCGCGGACTCAAGGCTTCCAGCAGGCCCAAGGCCGTCGCCCCGCCGACCGCGTAGCGGGCTACTCCCTGCAAGAATCCTCGCCGGCTGGTCTGGCCATGGACGTATTGATCGAAAAGCTTCAGCACTTCCGGATGGAAGTCGTCGGCAGTCTTGCGCGGCATGTCGATGTCTCCTGGTTCGGTTGCAGTTGAAGATCACACGGAATGCGGAAGAATCGAGGACATCTCCAACTCGACGCGACCACCGGAGACGAGACGGTTCCCCCGCATTTCGTACGGTATCCGAGCAAGCCGTAACAGGGTTCGTGCCACTTTGCCGGTTCCCGCCGAAATGCGGGCCCCTGGCGGGACCATGGGTGCCTTCGAAATACTTTAAGGGCGCATCAGCGGTTCGAAAGGGCGACTTCTGGTGACCTGACAGCACTAAAGCTGCCAGACTGTCTCGGCATCAACATGCCGCTTCCTCACGATTCGCTCGGCGCCCTGGGGTCGTGACGGACCAATGGCTCCCCATCAACAGCCGAGCAACAGTGCTGCCTTTCCAGCACCAGTCGACGAACTGCGTCGTTGTGGAGAATGGCCACCGCCAGGGAAATCGAGGATGACTGTAAAACGACCCGCGGAACAATCTGTCCCGCCGATTTAGCGCTACCGGCGCGAATCCCAATACAGATCGCCCGGCCAGCAATTCGGGGATCGTGAAATGAACCCGTCCATCCACCGACTGGCGCAACAATTGCGTCGTTCCTTTGGATTGCCCCCGTCCAATTCGACCACGACCTTTCAGCGCCCAGAAGATCGGCCCATGTCAGACCCATCAACGACCCGCCATCCTCGGGCACCGACCTTTCAAACCGCAGAATTCAGCCCGGAGGACATAGAAGCCAAGGATTCCCCCGGCGCCCAGCAGATCCTGACTTTTTCCGAACCCCGCTCGATGACGCTGTCCATCCGGGCCAGCGCCCTGGTATTCGAAGACCGAATTTCCCGCAAACTGCTGGACCAAATCCAGCGCATCGCCCCCAGCGACGCCACAGTCCTCATCACCGGCGAAACCGGCACAGGCAAGGAGTTGGTGGCGCGCCAAATTCACGCCCTCAGTCGACGATCGAAAGAACGCTTCGGCGCCGTTAACTGCACCGCGCTGAGCGAGACTTTGATCGAAAGCGAATTGTTCGGCCACGAACGGGGAGCCTTCACCGGCGCGCTGGAAAGCAGGCCCGGATGGTTTGAAACGGCCAACCCCGGAACCCTGTTCCTGGATGAAATCGGGGATATGCCGCTGGGACTTCAAGCCAAGCTGTTGCGGGTCCTGCAGGAAAGAGAAGTCGTCAGGGTCGGCGCACGTAAGGCCACCCCCATCGATGTGCGGGTCATCGCCGCAACCAATGTCAATCTGGAAGATGCTGTAGAGGCTGGGCATTTCCGGTCCGACTTGTACTACCGCTTCAATGTCGCCGCCATCCATCTCGCCGCGCTGCGTGAACGGCCCGGTGACATCCTGCCGCTGGCATATCATTTCCTGGATCTGTACGGCAAACGCATGGGATACAGCGGCGCCACCCTCACGCCGGACACGGTTCAACTACTGCTCAGCTACGACTGGCCCGGCAACATCCGTGAACTGGAGAACGCCATCCACCGGGCGCTACTCATCAGCCCAACCGCCCAGTTGCGACCCCAGGATTTCAGACTGACCGGCTTACGACCCCAGCCTTCCCCTCCGGCACCAGCCGCCACCGGCAATCCGATCCTGGCCACCGCACTCCAGGCACTGTTCGACAATGCCCCGCCCCGGCTCTACGAACACATCGAAGAAACCGTCATTCGCGCCGCTTACGAGTATTGCCGCCACAATCAGGTCCAGACCGCCAGGTTGCTCGACATAAGCCGCAACATCCTGCGCCATCGCATGGCGCAATACGAAATTACCCAAACCAATTCGCGAAAGACCACCCAACGATAGCCTCTTAGATAATGTTGGCATATCGTAATCCCCCCATTTTTAGCTGATTCCAGAAGTGGAGGTTCGGCCGCGAGTGCCAACTGCTCTATTGGGGTAATGCCTCCCAGGCACACGTTCGGTCGTTCGTCGTTACAGGTTCAGGGCCGGCCTGTGGCGAATTCCTGAACCTCCGTGATGCAAGCGAACGGGAACTGGCCTAGCCAATCATGCCGAACCGTCCGATTGTAGCGGTCGATATAAGCGTTCCGCTGCGGCTTGTCAGGTTAGATGTAGTCGATGCGGATGCCTCGCTTCTCAGCCCAACTGGTGAGTGCCGAACTAACCTATTCCGGGCCGTTGTCGCAACAAATGACGGAGG
>VEPB01000548.1 GCA_012026715.1 Methylococcaceae bacterium
CGGCAAGGCGACGGCCAAGCCGGTGGCGCAGCTCGACCGCATTCGGGAGGTGCTGATGGTCTGGAGCAATTCCAACCCGATCCCGCGTATCCGCGAGAGCTACACCAACCGCCCCGACTTTATCGGCCCGCCGCTGCCCCATGAGTAAATCCAGCCTCACCCTCGTCATCGTCTGCGTCAGTCTGGCTTTTGCCATGATCTTGCGGATTCTGCCCTGGCCCCCGCAATGGCTGGCCGCCAACCCGGACTGGGTGCTGTTGTTCGTGGTTTACTGGAACATGGCCATTCCCGATCGTTTCGGAGTGGTCGCGGCCTGGACTACCGGTCTGTTCGCCGACGCCCTGACCGGCCGGATGCTGGGGCAACACGCTCTGGCCTACACCTTGGTGGCATTCATGTGCCTGCGGCTGCACCGGCAACTGCGACTGTCGCCGCTGTTCCAGCAGGGCTTGATGATCCTGTTGTTCCATCTGCTGTGCCAGGTCCTGGTGTTTTGGACCCAGAACATGCGCGCATCCCCGATGGCCGGGGCCACTTATTGGATGCCGTCGCTGATGGGTGGCCTGCTCTGGCCGGTTACCTTCTTGACGCTGCGACGGCTGCGGCGCAGCTGCAACATCGGTTGACGCCATCGATGTCGCCGGCTTTCCATGGCCAGCAACGGTCTTTCGTCCCGTGCGGACGCTGACCGACTCCTGTGCGGCGTGGCATAGCCGATGAACTACGAACCCCTCTCCCTCAAGGATCAGCTGCTGGAGCAGCGCATCTTCCTCAACCGCATCGTCGCCGCGGTGTTGCTCATCATCGCGGCCACTGCCGGGTTGGGCCTGCGGCTGGTCTACCTGCAGGTGGTGGGACACGAGCACTACAGCGACCTGTCGCGCGACAACCAGGTCAAAATTTCACCACTGCCTCCGCCGCGCGGGCTGATCTTCGACCGCAACGGCGAGGTGCTGGCGGACAACGTGCCGAGCTACAGCCTCGAGCTGATTCCGGAACGGGTCCCCAACCTCAACCACACCCTGGAGGAGCTGAAGGCCCTCATCAACCTCAACGACGAGGAGATCCGCCGTTTCAACGCGCTCAAGGGCCGCGCCAAGAACTTCGAGAGCGTGCCACTGCGGCTGCAGTTGGGCGAAGAGGAAATGGCCCGGTTCTACGTCCACATGCCCCGCTTCCCCGGCGTCGAGGTGCGGTCCCGATCGCTGCGCACCTACCCCTACGGGGATTTGACCGCCCATGTGGTGGGCTATGTCGGCCGCATCAGCGAGAGCGAGCTGCAAAAGCTCGATCCTTCCGTCTACAGCGGCACCTATCACATCGGCAAGAGCGGCGTGGAGAAGACTTACGAATCGGTGTTGCACGGCAAGACCGGCTACGAGGAGTTGGAAACCAACGTGCAGGGCCGCGCCATCCACGTGTTGGGCCAGGCGCCGGCCATTCCCGGCGCCGACTTGCACCTGAGCCTGGACATCAAGTTGCAGCGCACCGCCTTCGATGCCTTGGGCGACTACGACGGTTCCGTGGTGGCCATCGAGCCCCGCAGCGGGCGGGTTCTCACCCTGGTCAGCAAGCCCAGCTTCGATCCCAATCCTTTCGTCCAAGGCATACCCAGGGCGCAGTACGACGCGCTCCAGCGCAATCCGGACCGACCACTCTACAATCGCGCCCTGCGCGGGGTCTATCCGCCCGGTTCGACGGTCAAGCCGTTCATGGCCCTGGCCGGACTGGAAGTCGGTGGTGTGCAGGCGGCCCATCGCACCTATTGTCCCGGCTTCTTCCGCCTTCCGGGCGTGGAGCACAAATACCGCGACTGGCGTTCCGGCGGTCACGGCTCGGTGGATTTGAAATACGCCATCACCCAATCTTGCGACGTTTATTTCTACGATCTGGCGCTGCATCTGGGCATCGAGCGCATGCACGATTATCTGGGCCGGTTTGGCTTCGGTAACCGCAGCGGCATCGACCTGGACGGTGAAAAAACCGGCCTCTATCCCTCGCCGGAATGGAAGCGCAAGCATCGCAAGCAACACTGGTTTCCCGGCGAGACCCTGATCGCCGGTATCGGCCAGGGCTATGTCGGGGCCACGCCGCTGCAATTGGCGCGCGCCACCGCCATTCTTGCCAACCAGGGCACGGTGATCGAACCTAGGGTCACCGATCGTCTGGTTTCCTCCTTGGCGCTGGAACATCCCTATCCGCCCCCGCCGACAGCGGCCATCGAGATTGATCCGGGCCACTGGCGCACCGTGGTCGACGCCATGATCGACGTCGTCCATAGCCAGAGTGGCACGGCCAAGCTCATCGCCCCCGGCCTGACCTATCATGTGGCCGGCAAGACCGGCACCGCCCAGGTCTTCACCGTGCGCCAGGACCAGGAATACAAGAAAATGCACGTCAAGGAAGCCTTGCAGGATCACGCCTGGTTCATTGCCTTCGCGCCGGCGGAAGATCCCAAAATTGCCGTGGCGGTCATCGCGGAGCACGGCGGCCACGGCGGCTCGGTGGCGGCGCCCATCGCCCGCGCGGTCATCGACCAGTATTTGAAATCGTTGAATCCATGAGCAGCGACTACGGCTACGTCGGCATCAAGCTCCACGAACCGCCCACCCGGCAGTGGCTGTCCCGGCTCCACATCGATTTGCCGCTGCTGGCCGGCTTGCTGATGCTGGCGGGCGCCGCTGCCGTAATCCTGTACAGCGCGGGCGGTCAGAAACTGGACGTGCTGATACGTCAAGGCACCCGACTGGGTTTGGCGATGGTCGTCATGTTCACGTTTGCCCAGATTCACCCCCGCCACTTCCGCATGTACAGCCCGGCTCTGTACCTGCTGGGCGTGCTGTTGCTCACCGCGGTGCTGCTGATCGGGGAAACCTCCCTGGGCGCGACCCGCTGGCTCAATCTCGGCATCGTGCGGTTTCAGCCGTCGGAAATGTGCAAACTGTCCATGCCCATGATGATCGCCTGGTATCTGGCGGCCCATCCCCTGCCCCCCAAGTTTCGCCATGTGGTTGCGGCGGGCATTCTGATCCTGGTGCCCACTGCCATGATCGCCAAGCAGCCCGACCTGGGAACGGCCTTTCTGGTGGGCGTGGCCGGAGCCGCCGTCCTGTTCCTGTCGGGCATGAGCTGGCGCTTGATTCTGGGGCTGGCGGTGATCGGCGCGGCGCTGCTGCCGGTGGGCTGGCATTTCATGCACGACTACCAGCGCGACCGGGTCTTGATGTTCCTCAACCCCGAAGCCGATCCCCTGGGTCGCGGCTACCACATCATTCAATCCAAGATCGCCATCGGCTCCGGCGGAATCTACGGCAAGGGCTGGCTGCGCGGCACCCAGTCCCATCTGGAATTCCTGCCGGAGCGCTCCACCGACTTCATCTTCGCGGTGTTCGCCGAGGAGTTCGGCCTGCTGGGCTGTCTGGGGCTGTTGGGCATCTATCTGTTCATCCTGGGACGCTGCTTTGCCATCGTGGTCCAGGCCCAGGATAGCTACTCGCGGTTGCTGAGCGGGGCACTCACCGTCACCTTTTTCGTCTATGTGTTCGTCAACGTGGGCATGGTCATCGGCATCCTGCCGGTGGTCGGCGTACCCCTGCCCCTGGTCAGCTACGGCGGCACCTCCATGGTGACCCTGCTGGCGGGCTTCGGTATCCTCATGTCCATCCATACCCATCGCAAACACCTGCCGCGCTGAACCATGAAACCGTTATTGCTCGCCGTGCTTCTGCTGCTGTCCCCGTGGTGCCGGGGCGACGTGACCGATCGGGCCGAGGCGCGCGGCTTCATCCAGCACATGGTCAAGCGGCACGGATTCGAACGGAGCGAACTGGAACAACTGTTCCGCAGCGTGGAGATCCAGGACAAGGTGCTGGAGGCGATTTCCAAACCCTATGAAGCCAAACCCTGGCATCTATACCGCAAGCTGTTTATCACCGAGGCGCGCATTCAGGGCGGCGTCAACTTCTGGAACAGCAACGCCGCCGCGCTGATCGATGCCCAGCGGCGCTACGGGGTAGCGCCCGAGATCATCGTCGCCATCATCGGCATCGAGACCAGCTACGGCCAGAACACCGGCAACTACCGGGTGATCGATGCACTGGCGACGCTGGCTTTCGCCTACCCCAAGCGGGCCGAATTCTTTCGCAAGGAACTGGAAAACTTCCTGCTGCTGTCCCGCCAGGAGAACCTTGATCCCCTGGCGCCCAAGGGCTCTTATGCCGGCGCCATGGGCCTGCCCCAGTTCATGCCCAGCAGCTACCGGGCGTTCGCCACCGACTTCGATGGCGACCGCAAGCGCAATATCTGGAGCAATCCGGCCGACGCCATCGGCAGCGTGGCCAACTACTTCTCGCGCAACGGCTGGGCCAGCGGCGGTGCCGTGGCTTATCCGGCCGCCGTGCCGAAACAAGGTTACGACCATCTGCTCAGCAAAGATTCCATGCCGCAGCATTCCATCGCCCGCCTCGCGGGCTTGGGAGTGCATCCCCTGGAAGGCGCTCCGGCTGCCGATACCCGCGCCAATCTGCTGGAGCTGGAAGGGGAAACCGGCCCGGAATTCTGGCTCACCCTGCAGAACTTCTACGCCATCACCCGCTACAACCACAGTCCGCTCTATGCCATGGCTGCGCACCAACTGAGCCGGGAAGTGCTGGCTCGAAGAAATGGCGGCACGCCGCGCTGATCCGGACGCCTGAACCGCGCGCTGAAACCCGCTATCACCGAGTGCCATCCGGGGCAGTGTTCACTTCCAACAAGAAGGGGCGAACCTTTCGATCCGCCCCTTCGAGTTCAATCAGCTAAAGCCGCCGAGAGGGCGGCTGCCGTTACAGGGAAAACGGCGCCAGCGCCTTGGCCTTGCCGGCCACTTCCTTGCGTTCCTTGGCCGGCAGCGGGATCAGTCCCTTGTCGGCCAGATAGCCTTCGTCACCCCAGGCCTTTTCGCTGGTGAATTCGGCGATATAGGCTTCCAGGCCGGGGATCATGCCCACGTGCGCCTTTTTCACGTAGAAGAACAGGGGGCGGGAGATCGGGTATTTGCCGGCTGAGATGGTCTCATAACTCGCCGTGACGCCATCGACGGTGGCAGCGGCCACCTTGTCGGCATTCTGCTCCAGGTAGCTGAAGCCGAAGATACCCAGCGCCGATGGGTTGTTTTCCAGCTTCTGCACGATCAGATTGTCGTTTTCGCCGGCCTCCACATAGGCGCCGTCCTCGCGCACCGTCATGCAGACATTCTTGAACCAGGCTTCGTCGGAGGCCTTCTTGGCCTTGATCCAATCAAAGGCCTGGCAGCCGCCTTCCAGCGCCAGTTCGGCGAAGGCGTCGCGAGTGCCGGAAGTCGGCGGCGGCCCCAGCACCTCGATCTTGGTCGCCGGCAGCTTGGGGTTGATCTCGTTCCAGTTCTTGTAGGGATTCTCCACCAGGGTTTCCGGCTTGGCGGGATCGGGCACCCGCTTGGCCAGGGCCAGGAAGACTTCCTTCCGGCTCAGTTCCAGCTTCTGCTTGTTCTTCTTCGAGTACGCCAGGACGATGCCGTCGAAGCCGATCTTGACCTCGACGATGTCGGTCACGCCCGCCTTCTGGCAGGCCTCCAACTCGGATTTCTTCATGGCCCGGGAGGCATTGGCGACATCGGGATGCTGCACCCCGACGCCACCGCAGAACAGCTTGATGCCGCCGCCGGTTCCGGTGGACTCCACCTTGGGAGTCTTGAACTTGCCGGCCTTGCCCATCTGCTCCGCGACCACGGTGGCGAAGGGATAGACCGTCGAGGAACCGACGACGCTGATGTAGTCGCGGCCGCCTTCGGCCGCCACACCGCCGCTTGCCACCAAGGACGCGCCAAGAATCGCGGCGACGGGAAGATTACGTTTCATGGAATTGGACCTCTGTTGGTTTAAAAACTCGACTGACTGGGATGTATGGGGCCCGGACCCGCAGCAGGCAGGCCCCTGGAGAGCTAGAAGTCTAACCGGACTGCAGTCTCCCAAATATCCGGATTCAGACCGTTGAAGCAGGCAATGGAGGCGCTGCTAGACGTTGAGTTCTCGGCTGGCTTGCACTTCCCGGCCTGAGCAGTGCGAGTATTAAACACATGGACCCAGTTAGTCATTAATCGCACCTTTGGAGTCAGGTACCAGTTGAGGGCCAGGGTTCCGGTGCTGGTACTGCCGCCGTGAATATTCTCGGTATTCATGTCGATCAGATCGTACCGTGCGGCAATTTCCCAGGCGCCCAGTCCTCCGCTCCCGAGAAAATTACTCTTGGGCACCAAACGGCCCCAGGTACCTTTCTTGTCGTCATACGGACGAGTTTCACCCGTCAGAAAATATCCAGCTGCCACATAGTATCCGCGCAAGATATCGTCTCCTGAATATCCGATACCCGACACTTTCGCCTGCATGTATTCGGCGGTCAAATGGGCGGGTCCAAAAGCGCCACCCAATTCCGCGCCAAACATGGCGATGTCGTCTGCCTCATGCCATCCGGCCTGCCCCCTCGCATTCTTGTTGCTGGCACTGCAGCTTGCCAGGGCGTTGTTTCCGCAGCCAGTGAGGTTACTAGTATTTACCCAGTTGGTTCTGTCTTCGTTGGTGTCCGGCTGCGAAACGTACTGCCAGCCGCCATTCCGGAAGCTGCCGTCAGAGTTATAGTGGTTGTTGATGCTTCGCCAAGAACCCCATGCGCCGGTATGAAGCACATTGCCATCAGCATCCTTGAAGGGCGCCAATGTCACGCGGCCAACCAGCTGATAACTGGTATTTCCACTAAATGCATTCCGGTTGATGTTGCCCTGCGGGTTGTCGGAACTGTTGCCCGGACTCGGTGCCCCCAACGATTCTGTGGTAATGCCGCCCTTCAAGGTATAAGGCATATCCAGGGCTTTTGCATAGTAGTCCGCGATGACCCCAACTTGATATTTGCTGTTTGGTCCCGCCTCGATGAACGCATTGTTTGGCAAGGCGCGCTCAACAAAGGTCAAATAGTTGTTGCTCATCACTGAGTCCATACTCTTACCTTCGTTCTGCTGACCGAAGGTCAAAGAGAAGGGTTTGTAGGCGTTCCAGCGCATGAAGGCATCGGTAATTCCCTGGGTGCCACCGCCATTGCGAGCCCAATCGTACTCAAAGCGGTAGTCGTAATCCTTGAAGAACGTGCCTTCGGTATAGAGACGGGCTCGGCGGAAACCCGCTGTATTCGCCAGATCGGTCGTTCCCTTCCCTTTTCCGTCCGGGTCGTTAAAGTTGACCTGCGTATCGACCTGCAATCGCCCGCCAATCTTCGCCTTGAAGTTGCCATCGTTGGATTCGAATTCAAGGCCGTTGGCCCCCAGCTTCACGTGGCCGGCGTCCTTGTCCTCCGCCGGTTTTTCCTTCGCGGCGACCTGCTGCTTCTCTTCGCTTTGCTTTTTGGCGAGGTGAGCGTGCTGATCCTTGGTGAGGGCACCGTTCTTGGCCAGAATCTCCAGCAGTTCACTGCTGGCACTTCCGCTCGCTCCCTTGGCGATCAGCTTCTGATGTTGCTCGCCGGTGATGATGCCGTTCTTGAGCAGGGCATCCAGCAATTCTTTGTCATCTGCGAAAACGGGGTTGGCCAGAACTGCGGCCAGGGACATGGCGCCGGCCCCGATCGCGACGATGCGGGCACGGCGGCGGCCAAAGTGGTGTTTCATCCGGGTTGTCTCCATTTGAGGGTTGAATGGATGCAACGTAAATCGTTGATTTACGAACCCGGATATTTTGTGACAGTTATGTTACCGTTTTATGACAGAACCACGATGTCATGAATTCTTTATCGTTTGTCGCCTGGAGGCGTCCCCTTTAACTGCCAACCGGAACGGAATTCCCGGCCAGCAGCGGCCCGATGACCTTGAGCACCTCATCCCGCTTGAACAGGCCATATTCCATGTGGATCAGCTTGCCGTCCCGGTCGAATACTGCCGACAGCGGCAACACGTCGGTGTTGTTGCCGAGCCGGGCCGACCATTCGTTGGCCCCGGGTTCGCCGTTAAGGATGGGATAGTTGACGGGGAATTGATCGAGAAATGCCTTGGCGGCGTCCTGGCTATCGCCGGTGATGAGCCCCACGAACTGCACGCCTTGCGCACCCAGTTCGTTTTGCAGCGCGACGAATCCCGGCATCTCGGCCACGCAGGGAGGGCACCAGGAGGCCCAGAAGTTGACGATGAGCACCTTGCCGCGCCATTCGTTGAGGCGGTGCAAGCGCCCCTCCAGATCGAAAAAGCTGAAGTTCATCTCGAGGGGTGAGCCGCTCGCCGCGGCAGGAGCACGCTGAAGGCTGTGCTGGGTATAGACTCCGCCGACCAGGGCCAGCAGCGCCATGCCATAAAGGACGACCCGAAACCTCATGCCATCACCCGCTGCAACAGTTTCAGGAACTCGTCGGCGGCCATGTATCCCACCAGCCGCTTGTCCTTCCGTTCCCGGCCATCCGGACCAAAGAACAGCGTGGCGGGTGGACCGATCAGGTTGAAGCGCTGCAACAGCTCCTTTTCGCGCTCGTCGGTGCCGGTCACATCCACCTGGATCAGCGCCACCCGGGCCAGGGCGGATTTCACCCGCGGGTCGCCGAAGGTATAGCGCTCCATTTCCTTGCAGGAGGTGCACCAATCGGCGTAGTAGTCCACCAGGGCCCACTTGCCTTGCGCCTGGGCCGATCTCAGTTCACGCTCCAGTTCGGCGGTACTGCGTACCCGCACGAAGGCGTTGGCTTCGGTCGGTGCCGCCGCCACCGCGCCCTGCAGACCGCGCAGGGGCTGCAACGGGTCCGAGCCGTTGTTCGCCACGCCGATCAGCAATAGCACGCCGTAGGTCAGCATCACCAGCCCAACGCCTTTCCACAGCTTGCGCCAGCCGGAACAATGCGCCGGCAAGGGTTCGAGCGCGCCCAGATAGACCGCCGGCACCATCAGCAGACAGGCCCACAGGAACAGGGCGAAAGCCGGTGGCACGATGCGTTCCAGCAGCGAGACCGCCACCGCCAGCATGCCGCCCCCAAACACGCCCTTGACCGCGTTCATCCAGACTCCGGCCTTGGGCAGCAGCTTGCCCGCCGAAGTGCCGATGATCATCAGCGGCACCCCCATGCCCAGCCCCATGGCGAACAGCGCAAGGCCTCCCAGCACCCAGTCGCCGGTCTGGCCGATGTAAATCAGAGCCCCCGCCAGCGGAGCCGCCATGCAGGGGCCGACGATGATGGCGGACAGCGATCCCATCACTGCCACGCCCAACAAGGTGCCGCTGCGCTGGCGGTGGCTTATCGCCGCTACCCGTTCCTGAATGAAAGCCGGCATCTGCAGGGTGTAGAAATCGAACATGGACAGCGACAGGATCACGAACAGCAGGGCGAAGCTGCCGATGATCCAGGGATTCTGGAAGGCCGCCTGAAGGTTGCTGCCGAACAGTCCCGCCATGACTCCGAACAGAGCGTAGGTGAACGCGGCAGCCAATACGTAGACCAGCGACAGCACGAAGGCCTTGCGGGTGGTGATGTCGTGGCCGTGGCCGGCGACGATGCCGGACAGGATGGGGATCATCGGAAACAGGCAGGGACTGAAGGCCATCAACAGGCCAAAGCCCAGGAACGTCAGGCTGACCAGCCAGATCGACTGGTTCTTTAGGGAATCCGCGATTCGGTCCTGCTCGGCGTCGGAGGAGGCCATGGCAGCGGCGCCGGACGCTGTGCCGGATGCCGCCGGAACCTCCAGCGCAACAGTCTGTTCCATGGGCGGATAGCAGACACCCTGTTCGGCGCATCCCTGGAACTTTGTCTGGAGGGCCACCGTCAACGGTCCGGCGTCCTTGCGCTTCAGGGGCAGGTCGATGTCCACCTGGCGGTAAAAGACCTGGCGCGGCCCCTCCTCTTCCTGCTTGACCTCCCCTGTGGGAATGACCGGCTCGCCCAAGGCCGCCGAACCCGGCTCAGGCAGAGCAAACTTGAACCGGTCGCGGTACAGGTAATAGCCGTCGGCAATCTGCCAGCTCGCCCTGAGGGTGTTGCCGTCCTTCACGGTGCCGATGAAATGGAACGCCTGCTCCGGCGGCAGAAGATCGTCTTTCGCGCCGGCCGGCTTGGCACCCAGCAGCCGCTCCAAACCTGCCTTGGCCGGGGCCGCGGGCCCAGGCAACTTGATCGACAACGCCTGCTTGTAAGGGGGAAAACAGATCCCGGCGTCGGCGCAGCCCTGCACCGTCACATCCAGCAGCAGCGTCGCGGCGGCAGGATTGTCGCGCCGGAGCGGCACATCCACCTGGATGTGGCCGCGATAAATCTCCATCTCGCCGAAAAATTCGTCGTGCTTGCGCTCGCCAGCGGGAAACTTCGCCTCGCCCAGGGCGACACCGTCGGTGCGGGAGGCGAACCTGAATTTGCTGCGGTAGAGGTAGTAGCCGTCGGCGATATGCCAGGCGAGTCCCAGTTGGCCCTGGTCGTCGATGCCGGCGGACAGCCGGAACGCCTGATCCGGCGTCAGCAGTTGGTCGGGCTGGATCGCCGGTGCGCTGGTCGCTGCCAGAACCAGCAAGCTCAGGAGGAGTGGGAGGACGTTTCGGGTTCTACACATTGAGCGATCCATTGTAAATACGGCGGGAGGCCATGCCCGATGGGGACCATGACGATTTCCGGAAGTTCATAAGGGTGGTGCTGGCGGATCGCCCGTTCCACTTCGCCATAGCGGTGCGTGGCTGTCTTGGCCATCAACAACACTTCGCTGGCGGTCTCGACCGCGCCTTGCCAGCGGTAGCACGAGGTGATGCCGGGCAACAGGTTGACGCATGCCGCAAGGCGTTGTTCCACCAGCAGGTGGGCCAGCCGATTGGCGGTTTCGGCTTCCGGGCAGGTAGAAAACACTAGACAGTAGGGGGAGCTCATGGCACAAACCGCCTTAATACACCGATTTTATACGGAGCGAGGACTCGATGAACATAGCCCAAGCCGCCCTGGTCGCCCTGCTGATGCTGCCGATTCTGGAAATCTATCTGCTGATCCAGATCGGCGGCGCCATCGGGCTGATCCCCACCGTAGTCCTGCTGATCGCGGCTGCCTCGGTCGGCACCTATTTGCTGCAGACCCAGGGCTGGTCCACCTGGATGCGGGTCCAGGCCAGCCTCGCCCGAGGCGAATTGCCGGCCGCCGAAATGGTCGACGGCGCGGTCATCGTGGCCGGCGGTGCCCTGTTGCTGCTGCCGGGATTTCTGTCTGACATTGCCGGGCTGCTGTGCCTGTTGCCACCCACCCGAAAAATCATCGCCGCCTACCTGTTGCGCAACCGCTTCGGAGTTCCCGGTGGCCCGCCGCCGTCCCAGGCCGGCGGGCCCACCACGATCGAAGGGGAATATCGGCGAGAGGAATAATCTGGCGTCCCCTCTGTCGCTGGCGGAATTTTCCAAGCCCATCCGCCGCGCGCACGGAGTTCGTTTCATCGCATTATCCCTGGCGCTCCGCCAAGGGAGCGGTTGGCCGATCCGAGCCATGACAGGTATCGCCGCCATCCGCCGCACGGATGATATCGCGCAAGCTGTGGCCTGCCATCGGATCGACGGAGTCGGCGGCGATCCGGGAAAGCAGTGGTTTCAAGATCGGGTCCTGTTCGATCAAGGCGAACTCGGGACTTTCTCCATCCGTCCTCAGAACGCTGATGATGCTTGCCAGGGGAATGCAGTCGGTATCGCGCGCCAACACGTAAGCATCGGTTTCATGGTCCAAGACGCGCAATAAGCCGCCCTTGGTCAACGCGATCAACAGGTCCTCGACCACTTCCCACGCCATGCCGGCCGCATCGGCCAGACGCTGTAAGGTCCA
>VEPB01000078.1 GCA_012026715.1 Methylococcaceae bacterium
CCCCCGGCACCGCTTCCTGCTCCTGCCCCCACTGCACCGCTTCCCGGTAGAGGGCATAGACGCCGCCCCAAAACTGGTGCGGCAGCGACTGGTAGTTTTCATAGAGCCTCAGCATGGCGAAGCTCTTTGCTTCCAACGCACGATGCGTCACCTGGGCGCGCAGACTGCCTTGCAAAGCTTCCAGGGCCACCGGACTGTCGGTCAGCAGCACGCGCCGGTAGGCCGTACCCAGTTCATAACACAGACTGAAATTACGGTGGAGCGTTCGATCGGACTCATCGGACAGCGGGAATTGGACTTCGTCAAGGCTCGCATGGGCCACCGACTCCTCCACGACCTCCAACACCTTGGCGCGGATTGCTTCCAACAAGGCCAGGCGCGCGCGTACCGACAGTCCGGCGGTGCGCTCCAACACTCGCAGGCCGTGCAACAGCACGTCGCCGGTGTATTCCGAATCCACCATTGGCAAATCCGCCAGCCACGCCTTCACCACCGGCTCGGTGAATTCGTGGGGAATCGCCAGCTGGGCCTTGCGGGACGGTTGATACTCCGAATTGGGATTCATCGCCTCAGTCTCTGGAAATGGTCTTTCCGAACATGGTCGCGATGAGCTCCGATCATGCTCCGGCGCCGGTCTCCGGACCACCTGACGGGATACTCCTCGCCGCCTTTTCGGCGTGCCCGGATAGGCCAAAGCGCCTGGCCAGCTCCGCTAGCACCGCCTCCGGTCCCAGGCCTTGCTGGGCCAACAGCACCAGACAGTGAAACCACAGATCGGCCATTTCATAGACGATCTGCCCGCGGTCTCCACCCTTGGCGGCGATCACGGTTTCGGTCGCTTCTTCGCCGATCTTTTTCAGAATGGCGTCCAAGCCCTTGGAATATAGACTAGCCACATAGGAATTCTCCGCGCTTTGAGATTTCCGCTGCTCCAAGACCTCGGCCAGCGCCTGCAAGATATCCTGACTCATGACCGGTAGATGGATTCCGGCGATTTCAGCACCGGCTCAACGACAGCCCAGGAACCGCCCTGCAGCAAGCGGTAGAAGCAGTGGTGGCGACCGGTGTGGCAGGCGATACCGCCCGCCTGATCCACCTTAAGCAGGACCACGTCCTCATCGCAATCGAGCCGGATCTCCAGCACCTTCTGTCGATGGCCCGATTCCTCGCCCTTGCGCCAACGCTTACCGCGGGAACGCGACCAATACACGGCGTCGCCTTCCGATGCGGTCAGCGCCAGCGCCTCGCGATTCATCCAGGCCACCATCAACAGCGTGCCGGAATCCGCTTCCTGGGCCACGACAGGCACCAATCCGTCGGCATTCCAGCGCACCTCGTCCAGCCAACTCACAGCCGCACCTCGATGCCGCGCGACGCCATGAACTCCTTGGCCTGACGAATGCTGTACTCGCCGAAATGAAAGATACTGGCGGCCAGGACCGCATCTGCCTTGCCTTCGGTGACGCCGTCCGCCAGATGCTGCAAAGTGCCGACTCCGCCCGAAGCAATCACCGGCACCGGCACCGCCTCGCTGATCGCGCGGGTCAGGGCCAGATCGAATCCCGACTTGGTGCCGTCCCGGTCCATGCTGGTAAGGAGAATCTCGCCCGCGCCGTAATCCACCATTTTGCGCGCCCACTCGATGGCGTCGAGCCCGGTGGGCTTGCGTCCGCCGTGGGTGAAGATTTCCCAGCGATCCGGGCCGTGAGCCGTCTGCTTGGCATCCAGCGCCACCACGATGCATTGGCTGCCGAACCGGTCGGCGGCCTCCTTCACGAATTCGGGGTTGAACACCGCGGCGGTGTTGATGCTGACCTTGTCGGCACCCGCGTTGAGCATGCGGCGAATGTCCTGAATGGTGCGGATTCCGCCACCCACGGTGAGCGGAATGAAGACTTCTCCCGCCACCTGCTCGACCACGTGCACCATGGTTTCACGGTCATCGGAGCTGGCCGTGATGTCCAGGAAGGTCAGCTCGTCGGCCCCTTCCTGGTCGTAGCGGCGGGCGATCTCCACAGGATCTCCGGCATCGCGGATCTCGACGAAGCGGACGCCCTTGACGACCCGGCCGTTGTCGACATCCAGACAGGGAATGATGCGGGTCGCCAGCACGCTTAGAACCCTTCGGCCAGCTTGCGGCCTTCCGCGAAGTCCAGGGTGCCTTCGTAGATGGCGCGGCCGGTGATGGCGCCGATGACGCCGTCCTCGACGATGTTGCCCAAGGCCCGAATGTCATTCAGATTGGTGATGCCACCGGAGGCGATGACCGGAATGTGGATGGACCGGGCCAGCCGCGAAGTGGCCTCGATATTGACTCCCTCCATCATGCCGTCCCGGCTGATGTCGGTGTAGATGATCGCCTCCACCCCATCGTCTTCGAACTTCTGCGCCAAGTCGATGACGTCGTGGTGGGACAGCTTGGACCAGCCATCGATGGCAACCTTGCCGTCGCGAGCGTCCAGCCCGATGATGATGTGATTGGGAAATTCCGCGGCGACGTCGCTGACGAAATGGGGCGCGCTGACTGCCTTGGTGCCGACGATGACGAAATCGACTCCGGCGTTCAGGTAGGCCTGAATGGTGTCCTCGTCGCGGATGCCGCCCCCCACCTGAATCTCCACGTCCGGATAAGTCGTGCGGATCGCCCGGATCACGTCGCCGTTACGGGGCTTGCCGGCGAAGGCTCCGTCCAGGTCCACCAGATGCAGCCGTTTTGCGCCCAATCCAACCCAACGACCGGCAACCGCCACCGGATCATCGGAGAACACGGTATCGTCTTCCATACGTCCTTGTCTCAGGCGCACACACTTGCCATCTTTCAGGTCGATAGCAGGTATCAACAGCATGGTGGGGTCCTCTCGGCTCTCAGGCTAACAATGATAAGGAACGAAAAACCTCAGTCCTTCGGGTTCCAGTCCAGGAAGTTTGCGAGCAGACGCAGGCCCGCCGCTTGGCTTTTCTCCGGGTGAAACTGGACGGCGAATAGGTTGCCCGAAGCGATCGCGGCCGCAAACGGCTCCGGATAGCTGGTGGTTGCGGCGACATCGCCGACACGATTGGGGCAGGCATAGTAGCTATGGACGAAATAGAACCGGCTGCGATCCGGAATCCCCGCCCACAGCGGATGAGGGCGGGACTGGATAACCTGGTTCCAGCCCATGTGGGGAATCTTCAAGAGATTGCCGCGAGGGTCGCTCAATGGCGCCGAAAACCGCCTGACATGCCCCGGCACGATTCCGAGACAGGCCGTCATCCCGTTCTCCTCGCTGTCATCCAGTAGCGCTTGCATCCCTAGGCAGATCCCCAGCAACGGCCTGGAGCGGACCACTTCGGCCAACACCGGAACCAGCCCCCTGAGCTTCAAGGCATCCATGCAATCGCCGATGCTGCCAACGCCTGGAAAGACCACCCGCTCGGCCGCCATGATCGTTGCAGGATCGTCGGTTACGGTGACGCGGCAATGGGACGCCGCATGTTGCAATGCCTTGGCAATCGAGTGCAGATTGCCCATGCCATAATCGATTACAGCCACCGAGGACATGTAAGGAGAACCGGAGAATTATTAAAGCGTGCCCTTGGTGGAAGGAAGAATGTCCCGCATACGGTCGTCTATTTCCAGTGCCATCCGTAGCGTCCGGCCAAACGCCTTGAAGATCGTTTCGGCGATGTGATGACCGTTGACGCCCTTGAGACTATCGACATGCAGAGTGACTTTAGCATGGTTCACAAAACCCCGGAAGAATTCCGGGAACAGTTCCACGTCGAACTGGCCGATCCGTTCCTTCGGAAACTCAACCTGGTAGTGCAGGCCGGGACGGCCGGAAAAGTCGATGACCACCCGGGACAAGGCTTCATCCAACGGCACATAGGCATGGCCGAAACGGCGGATGCCCTTGCGG
>VEPB01000286.1 GCA_012026715.1 Methylococcaceae bacterium
CCGGCTTGCGCTGCGCCAACGCTCCCTTGAGGTCGCTCAGGGTACTGAGGGTGTAGCGCTTGAGCCACTTGAACTTGGCCGCTTCGGCCATGGCTTCCGCACTCGGTTGATCAGTGAAGTTCTGGTCGGTATAAGGCTTCTAATCCCAGGTCGCGGCGCCCTTCGCGATGATCAGGTCGAGGGCGTCGTAAATCTGCGAACCGCCGTCTTGGCCGCCGTTGACCTGGTTGTAGATGAACGCCGGGCTGAACAAATGGGACGTGGTGTTGAGCGACCACTGCATTTCCACGCCTTCCTGGTAGCTCTTCAAGGCGTAACCCGTTGCCCAGGCCACGCAACTGCCTTGCTGGCCCTGGTCGCCGGGTGACGGGAAACTGGAGCTCAAGTCGACTGACTCGGGTTCAGTCGGCGCTCCGCCCGGAGCGCCCAGGAGACCGGAGGATAAGCGCTTCTTTTCAAATCCCGCATAGGTCTGGGGATTGACATCGAGCCCCCCTGTCCCCTTATTGCCATCCTGGGGCTGGACCAGAATGCTAACCACCGCACTGGGACTGAATTCCTTGCTATCGGAAACCCGGAAGGGAATCTTGACCTTCCCGTTGAAATCGGCGCTCAGCGAAACATAAAGTTTTCCCGAATCCGGATTGATATAGGCATCGTCATATCCGGTCCCGCTAGTATCACCCGCCAATTCGAAACTTAAGGTGTCATGGTCCAGATCGTTACCGATCAACTGAGCCTCCACGTAGGGAGCGGATGGATCAGCCGACAAACTCAATGGCGCGGCCACCGGAGCACGGTTACCCCCAGCCGAAGAGAAAACGGCGGCAAGGGCATGATCCGAGTCGATGTGCTTCAATTTGTATGTGAAACCCTGCCCCGGCTGCTGGCTCTCCTGAACCAGTTCACCATCCAGAAACAGGCTGACCGTCATATCGGTTGCCGGCTTAACCCGAAAAACCTTCGACGCGCCGTAATTCACGATGAATTTACCGGTGGGTTTCAGCCTTCCGCCCTGGGCATCACCTGCGATATCCGATGAAACGGTAAACCTCTTGCGCTTGAAGCGAACCAACAGCCTATGGTTGGCATCGCCCGCCGAAAAGGTATAACTGGCGAGAAGCCCTACGGAAACGCCATCTATCTTGACGTCGACGACTTCGTAAGCATCGGTCTTTGGGTGAAAGTCAAAGGTCAAATCGCCTCCAGCCTCGACCGTCCTTGATCCAGTTTGACTGACGATGCGACCGGCACCGAGCGCGACAGTCTTGATCTTAAAAGTCTCCGCCCAAGCCATGGCGGGCAGCAGCACCGCCATGGCCATCAAGCAGAGAACCCAATTGCGGATACGTGCGGTACCAGACATGGCAGCGAGCTCCAGGGGTTACGATGATGGAAAACCGGACAGCCGAGACAGAGCGAAGCCCGCCGCAACTCCGGCATTTAGGCAATAATAGCCAGAAACTTCTTCGGGATAGGCCACAGACCGACAGATAGAAGCAATCTGAAAAGAAAGAGTTTCGACCCGCCATTTACCGCAGATGACCGACTTGTTACGATGGCTTTCAGATCAACGGCCCATCGCCATCTGCCGCCCTCCGGCCCGGACGAACCGCCGAAGATGCCCCCTTTGGCTAGCGGAGAGACCCGGTGACGATGTCGGAATTCAGGCAGCGCCTGCTGAAGTGGTGCCGGATCGCGGTCGGCGGCCCATGGGGCATCGTGGCCTGGATGGTTTCCGGTTTTAGCGCCGCCGCCATAATCGTTTGGGGGATCAAAACCGTCGCCATTCCCCTGCTGATGCTCAAGACCGCATCGTGGGGAATCTGGGGGTTCGGAGTCGTCAAGGAATCCCGCGCGCGCGACAAGGATTCCAAAGTCTGACGGCAGCCGGCCGGCACTTATCTTTCTAAGGAAACGGGCGCACCGGGCGGTGCGCCCTTGCATTTCTCAGGCGTCGAGCAAACGTGCGTGAGCCGCGGCAAGCCGGGCGATGGGTACCCGTGGCGCGGAACAGGAGACGTAGCTCAAACCGATGGTGTGGCAGAATCGGATGGATTCCGGATGCCCACCCGCCTCGCCGCAGATTCCCACCTTGAGGTCCGGCTTGGTTTGGCGCCCCCGCTCCACCGTCATCTGCATCAGCACACCCACGCCGTTGACATCCAGCACCTCGAAGGGATTGTCCTTGAGGATGCCGAACTCCGTATACAAAGGCAGGAACTTGTTCTCCGCATCCTCGCGGGAGAACGAGAAGGTCGCCTGGGTGAGGTCATTGGTGCCAAAGGAGAAGAACTCGGCGATCCGCGCCAACTCCCCGGCCCGCATGCAAGCCCGTACCGTCTCCACCATGGTGCCGAACTTGAAGTTGAGCTTCACGCTCTTGCTGTTCTCGATCTCCGCCTGGATGGCGTCCACCGAGGCCTTGACCCGCAACAACTCGGCCGAGGTGATCACTTGGGGCACCATGATCTCGGGATGCACCTCCACGCCTTCCTTGACGCATTCGGCGGTCGCTTCCAGGATGGCCCGAATCTGCATGTCGTAGATTTCCGGGTAGGTGATGCCGAGGCGCACGCCGCGGTGGCCCAGCATGGGGTTCACCTCATACAACTCCCGCACCTTGCGCAGCATGCGCTCCTTCTTCGCCAGAGCGGCATCCAGCTCGTCCAGACCGATTTCCCCGGTCACTGCCGACAGGTTGAGGATGCTGGCCGCGGCGTTATGACCCTTGACGATGTTGCGGTACTGATCGATGGCTTCGATATCTTCCACCAGCTGATGTTCGGCCGGCAGGAATTCGTGCATGGGCGGATCCAGCAGCCGCACGGTGACCGGACGCGGTGACATGGTGCGGAAGATATCCTTGAAGTCCTTGCGCTGAATGGGCAGCAACTGGTCCAGCGCCGCCTTGCGCTCGTCCAGGTTGCGCGCCAGGATCATCTCCACCACCAGCGGCAGCCGGTCGGTGGCGTTGAACATGCGCTCGGTGCGGCACAAGCCGATGCCCATGGCACCGTAGGTGACCGCCAGCCGCGACGCGTCCGGGGTATCGGCGTTGGCCATGACTTTCAGCCGGGCTTCTTCGTCGGCCCAGCTCAGCAAGGTCTTCAGCTCATCCGAAAAGGTCGGCTCGATGGTGGGGATTTCCCCCAAAAAGACGTTGCCGGTGGTGCCGTCGATGGTGATGACGTCACCCTCACGCAGGGTGATGTCGCCGATGCGGGCCTGACGGGCTCGATCGTCCACCTTGATGCCCTCAGCCCCGGCCACGCAGGCCTTACCCATGCCACGCGCCACCACCGCCGCATGGGACGTTTTGCCGCCGCGGCTGGTGAGGATGCCTTGCGAGGCGAAGAATCCGTGAATGTCTTCCGGCTTGGTCTCCTCGCGAATCAGGATGACCTTTTCTCCGGCCCGGCCCAAGGCCTCGGCCTGGTCGGCGTGAAACACGCACTTGCCACTGGCGGCGCCGGGCGATGCCGGCAGGCCTTGGGCCAAGGGCTTCTGACCGTGTTTGGGGTCGAGGCAGGGATGCAGCAATTGTTCGAGGTGGGCCGGATTGACCCGCAGCAACGCCTTTTCCTTGCTGATCAGCCCTTCCTTCACCATCTCAACCGAAGTCCGCACCATGGCGGTGGCGTTCATCTTGCCATTGCGGGTCTGCAGGCAGTAGAGCGTGCCCTTCTCGATGGTGTATTCGTAATCCTGCACTTCGCCGTAGTGCTCTTCCAGCTTGTTGCGCAGGTCAACCAACTGACCGTACAAATCCGGCATCTCCTTTTCCATTTCCTGCACGGGTTTCGGGGTGCGGATGCCGGCCACCACGTCTTCGCCCTGGGCGTTGACCAGATATTCCCCGTACATTTCATTTTCGCCGGTGCCGGGATTGCGGGTGAAACCCACCCCGGTGGCGCAGTCGTTGCCCATGTTGCCGAACACCATGGTCACCACGTTGACCGCCGTACCGTTGGCCATCTCCGGGGTAATGTGGAATTCGCGGCGGTAATCGATCGCCCGCTTGCCCATCCAGGAGTTGAACACCGCCTTGATGGCGATCTCCAGCTGCTCGTAGACGTCTTCGGGGAACGGCCGGCCGGTGTGGTGGCGTACCACGCCCAAGAAGCGCTCGCTCACGGTCTTCAGGTGCATGGC
>VEPB01000326.1 GCA_012026715.1 Methylococcaceae bacterium
AACGGAGCACGCAACTCCTGCCGGAGTGCGCGACAACCCCCGTTCTTCACCCTCAAATAGGACGGATCAATCTCCCGAAATTAGCGCGGGACGGAACAGCATGTTCGGGTGGATTTACACGGCGAGACCTTTGGCCTCCAGGCAGAGATCGGCGTAAATGCGCGCGGCAGTGGTCACTTCGGAGAAAGAAACGTGTTCCTCGGGCGTATGGGCGGCTTCCAGTGTCCCTGGGCCGAGAATGATGGGTTTTGTCCCGGCCGCAAAGAATAGATTGCCGTCCGAATGAGAGCGAAAAGCTTCCGTACGATACGGCATTCCCAGCGACCTATAGATTGCCGGCAGACGATGCGCAAGATGGTTGTCCATCCCCAGACTGTACCCTGACGACGCAAAATCAAAATCCAAATGCAGATCCAGATCGGGGATGAAAGGGGCTGCATTCGCTGCTATCAGACGGATCGCGTCCTGAAGAAGGACGGGATCTTTGTCCGGCTGGAGATGGAGATCAATCCAGGTTTCACAACGGTCTGGAACGACAAAGCCCGCACGGGACGAACTCATCTCCCGGATCGAGTAGACAATCTCCGCCTTTTCCCGCGTAAATAACGGGTCTTCCCACAGGCGTAATAAAACGCGCAGCATTGATTCAACCGCGTTGTGTCCCAACTCGGGGAGTGAGGAGTGACTCCGACGACCGGTGGTGACCAGCCTCGTTTCCAGGTAGCCGTAGTGGGCGAAGCAAGCCGCCAATCCCGTCGGTTCACCGCTATGTTGGTGGCCTATCCGAGTCAGGGGCATGAGATGTTGTTCAATGCCCATACCCGTTGCTTCACCGCCTTGGGCGGTATTCCCCGGCGGGGCATTTACGATTATGTTCCGCGGAACATAATCGTAAAACAGCACTCTGGCCACCCCGATGAACGCCTCGAACGCCGCCACATGGCCCCGCAGGAATCCAGGCTGGAGTTTCCGCCGGATCGACTCAGGCGGCCGGACTTCCCACCCGCACCAGGCGAAACCCCAGGTGGCTGTGGCGAAAGTCGGGTCCGAAATCGAACTGATCGCGACCGGCGCAGCGGGCGCTGACCAGAAGATCGCTCCAGGATCCGCCGCGGATCACCCGCCAGTCCTCGCCTTCCGTGTCGGTACGCCGTGGGTCGTGATACTGGTTCAAACACCATTCCCAGACATTGCCGGCCATGTCCCAAGCCCCCACCGGCGAGGCGCCGTGGGGAAACATGCCCACCGCCGTGGTCTGCTGCAAACCGGCTTCCGAGGTATTGGCCCGGGAAGCCGTTTCTTCGCTGCCCCAGGGAAACCGGAACCCGGACTTGCCGCCGGTGGCCGCCTGCTGCCATTCCCATTCCGTGGGCAGGCGCACCGGGTAGCCCAGACGGCTGCTCAGCCAACGGCTGTAAGCCACGGCCTCGTACCAGGAGAGGCTTTCCGCCGGGCGGGTGGCGCCGGGCCAGCGCTGCGTCCCGGTTCCCCGTGTCCCCGGCATTCCCGACCACCAGGCCGGGGCGCGATACCCCTGGGGATCCTCCAGAAACACCTGATACTGGCACCAGGTCACCGGGTAAGCGGCGATGTGGAAGGGAGGGACCTCGAAGGGCTCGCCGCTACCTTCCAGAGCGATGGTTCCCCCGGGAACCGCCAGCCAAAGCAGGTCCGGCACCCCGTTACTGCGCAGGCCCACCCCGGGGCGCGGCTCCCCCCGTTCCGCCCGCCGGTCGCCGATTTCCAGGCGGCGGCGGTGGTCGGTCGCGAAGCGCGCCAGTTCCTCGAGCAGGGACTGGACTTCCGGCGGGTAGGCCGGGCCATCGGTACGAGGCTCGGCGCTATCCATCGCGGGCCAGCGGGACAGAGCCCGCTCCAGCTTGAGCGCAAGATCCGTGGGGCTGATGAAATACGCCACGGTGTGGTTATGGCCCAGTTCTTCCCGGAAACCCTCGATGGGGAAATGAGCGCCCTCGATCTTGGGATCGAAACCCTGCCGCTTCCACGGCGCTTCCTCATCGCTCAGGAAAACCAGCACCGGCTTGCCCAGGCTCCGTGCCACCCGGTATTCGAGGTGGGTGATGGATAAGCCTTCCCCCTCGTCCGGGACAAACCCGTAACGCCAACCCAGCAGCACCACCATGGCATCGCAATCGGCGATCCCGTGCTTCAGCGAGTCCAGCGCCAAGCCCACCGACGATGTCATCGGATCTTCCATCCCCAGGACCAGATGCCCCTTTCCCCTTAGGGCGGTGAGCATCGCCTCGCGGTAATCCTTCAAATCGTTCACCGTGGAAGCCACATAGATCCGCAGTGCCGGCTTGGAATCCCGCCGGCTGGCCGGCTCTCCGGAACCGGCTTGCGCCGTGGGTTCTCGCAGTACCGCGGCAATGTCCCGCGCCAGACGGTTGAGCTTCTCCCAGTAATTCACGTCGTCGTTGCCGAAAGCCGGATCGGGCACCGGCCGCCAACCCTCGCCTTCGGTACTGGGATTCCACAACCGCAGGGAAATCCGATCACTCAGTGCCGGATGCCAGCGGTGACGCTCGGTGGGCATGGTCTCCACCGGAAAGATCTCGGGCGGACCTGAACGCTGCGGCACCTCCAGGTAGGCCTGGAGTTCCTGCTGGCATTGCTCCGAATCCACATAGGCCTTGGAAACGATGGCCAGGAAAACACGGCTGGACCGGATCGCCTGAACGATCGAGTCATCGACACGCTTCGCCAACAGCAGGCGCTCGTCCCGCCAGATCCGGGCGGGCCGTCCCAGCAGATTGCCCAAGCGGGCCGCGAGATGGGCAATCAGGCTCGCAACCGCCATGGCCTCGCCGGCGGTACAGCTCACGAACAGATCGAAGGTCCCGGTGGGGGCCTGGAGCGGCGCGGTTTCCGCCGCGCGGGGCGGCTGTGGGCTAGCGTTCCCGGCCTCGCTCCCCTTGTCCCGCAGCGGAGACCGGCGGCGCGGGGGCTCCCGGGGCAGAATCTGCTCCAGCAATCCTTGGGGGGAGCGCAGCACGATCTCGCCCACTTTCAGTTCCTGATTTCCCAGGGGTTCCAGAAAATCCCGCGCTTTGGCCGCATCCCCCAGGTTCAAGGCGTCCAAGCCCGCCGCATAGGCCAGGAGCTTCCCGTAACCCGCCAAAGGCGTGCTGAGGGCGGCCGCCAAGCCGCCAAGGCGCAGACGCGCCGCCACCGGCCCGGCCTCGCTCACCTCCCGCACCGCCCGCGCCAGTTGCTGCGCCGCGGTGTGGGGATCGGCGAAGGCCAGGGCCACCCAGCGTTCCACGTCCAGAAACGCCGCGTACAGGGGGTCCTCCCCGGCGCTCGGCGTCTGCTCCTGGCGCTGGCACCAGGCAAGGAGAAAGTCCGCCACCTGCCGGGAACGCAGCACCGGCTCCTCGGCATAGGCCGGGTCCAACTGGGTGAGGAGGTGCTGGCGGGCATTGCGGTCGAAACGGTAATAGCCGTTGCCCAGCGCGGCGCAAAACGGCGCGAACAGCACATCGGCCTCCGCCGTGCGGTGATCCGGGGCTTCCGGCAGGAAATTGAGGCGCAGCAGGTGCAGCAATTCGGGCCGCAGCACCTGGGGCAGAGCGGCATGCAATGCCAGGCGCAGAGCGGTCTCCCCGCGCCGGGCGGCGAAGCCCAGCACCGCCTGGTAGGCTTGCAAAGGACTCAGCTCGGCATGGGCGTCGATCATGGCTCAAGCACTCCGCTTGCCGCGCAAGGTGTCGACCGCCTGCACCACCCCGTCATCGCTGAGCTCCAGCATCGACACCTCACTCCAGCCGGCGATGCGCGCGGCGCCGGTGCCAGTCCAGCGTTCCCGGGGCATGGGGTTGAGCCACACCACGGGCTGCCATTCCGCGCGAAGCGGTCCCTGTTGCAGGAAAGCCCGGGTGGCGGCCAGGCGGGAGCGGTTGGATCGGCCCTTCGCGGCACCGCCGTCGCTGAGGATGAGCAGCGGGTAGCCGGGGTGGGCCTGCAGGGCATCCGCCAAAGGAACGGGGTCGTTCAAGCCGGTGTCGGCGTACAGCGGGTCCTCGGGCACGTTGTCGAAGCAATACACCGCGCCGTGGGCCAGGCGGCTTTCCCGCAGGGATTCCGTCAACAGCTCTGCCAGGGAGCCCCAAGGGGCCATGCTGGGACTGACATCCAGCAGCACCAGCAGCCGCGCCTGGTTGCGGCGGGCCGGGAGCAGCACCGGCTCCGTGAGCAAGCCGCTGCGGCACTGTTGCGCCACGGTGGCGTCGATATCCAGTTCCACCTTGGATCCGGCGCGCAGGGTCCGCCGGTAGCGGCGCCAGGCCACGATGAGGCTGCGCAGGCTGACCGGCGGGCGCGGCGTGAACACGAAGGACTCCCGTGCCGTGCTGCCCCACACCGCGCGGGGCAGGGCCAGACCGCTTTCCCGGGGACCGGCGAATTCCACGGCAGGCACCGGGCCAGCCTCCCCCTCCGCTACCGGCCCTGGGCCGCCGCCCGGCCCATCCTCCCCGGTGGGGACAGACGGGCTTTCCTTGTCGAAGCCCTCACCGGCGAACTGCCGCAGGGTTTCCGGTTCCGGCCAGGGAAAGGCCCGGAACAGTCTCCGCAGCCTTAGCCGTTCCGCCTCGTTTCTGGCCCACAGGGTCTCGCATAACCAGCCCAGTTCATCGCGGCGGTGCAGGCCGTAGCCCTGGCGGAGAGCCGTCAGAGCGTCGCGGAAATCCCGCACCGACAAGGGAAAGCCGTTGCGCACCAGATACAGGTACAGGCCTTCCAAAGCCAGGCCCGGCTGGATGCTCATGGCGGCGACGCCGGGGTCTCCCGGGCTTTCGAGAGCCGGTCGTAGCTGTCCAGGTCCGTCGCCACCTTGAACAGGGTGTCCCACAGGGGCGGCCGGTGGCCGGCGGCCTCGAGGGTCTCCGGGGTGATGCCTTCCCAGTTTAGGATCTGCACCCAGTCGATGAGCTCGCTGGAGGTGGGAGGCTTGTGGGTGCTGCCCTCGGACAGTTTGCGCACCCGCAGGAACGCGGCAATGGCCGCGTTGATGAGGTTTTCCAGGATTTCTCCCTCGGGCAGCCGGGTGTTCTTGCGCACGATGTCCCGCAGATCCTGGCTGTCTTCGGGAAATTTCACCTGGACATACAGGCAGCGGCGCAGGAACGGTTCCGGCAGGCGCTTTTCGCGGTTGCTGGTGATGACCACGATGGGCGGGTGCTCGCGGTCGCCGCGCACGGTGCGTCCAAAACCTTGGCTTTGGCGGCAGTCCTCTTCCTCTTCCGCGGGCAGGTCCTCGATCTGGAACTCGAAGCGATCCAGCACGTCCAGCAAGTCGTTGGGGAAATCGATGTCGGCCTTGTCGATTTCGTCCAACAGCACCACACAGCGCTGGCGGGATTGAATCACCTTCCCCAGGGGACCCAGGGACAGATAGGGATAGAGGAACGGGGCCTGCGGGTTGTCGCGGTTCTGGGCGTCCTGCAGCCGCTTGAGCGCGTTGACCCGGTACAACAGGTCCTGGGCCCGTGAGGTGCTTTTCACGGAGATCTTCACCACCCGTTCCAGCTTCAGTTCCCGCTCGCCATTCATTTCGGCGGCGATGGAATAGGCCAACTGGGTCTTGCCGCAGCCAGGCTCCCCTTCCACCAGAATGGGCCGCCTCAGGGCCACCGCCAGGTTCACCACCTTGGCCACCGCGGGCGAGGCCAGGTAGAAATCGGTGCTGTTACCGGTGTACTGGGATTGGTTCATGCCTCGTCTCCGTCCGGCCAAAGAATCTCGCCGCGCAATCGTTCAAACACATGCAAGGGCACCCCGTCGGCCTTGCCCTGGCTGTCGGTCAAGGCCCGGTCCGCCAGGGCGGCACGGCGGCCGGGAGGCTGATCCGGAACCGCCAGGGCCTGAAACCAGGCCAACAGCCCCCGGCGGTCGATGTTTCCCAGGCGCGGCAGCCGCAGCAGCCGGGTATAGTCCGGGGCCCCATCCGCCGGCTGGGGTTCCGCGCTGGCGGTGTGCCAGGGCGCCGGTTCCTCGCCGTAGTCGCCACCACCGCCAGCAGCCGGTGGGCAAAGGGCTGGTCCTGGCGCAGCTGGCTCAGGGCTTGGTAAAGGGGCAGCCACAGTTGCTCGCGAAAGGCCGCGGCGCCTCCGGCCAGCTCGCCGATCCGGTCCAGCAGGAAATAGCGGGGCCGCTCCCGCAAGGCCAGCGCCAGCCGTTCCGCCAGCTGCTCCACGGACTGCACCCCACCTCCCGGGAGTCCCAGGGTTTTGGCGACCCAGGCTGGCAGCAAGGAAGGATCGCCACCGCCCAGGGGCAGCCGCGCCGGCCCCTGCCGTGCCCCGAACCCCGCAAGGCATTGCCCCGGCAGAGCCTGAAGAAACGCCCGCTGCCCGGCCAGGTCCCCGCCGTGGACCACACAGGCCAGGGCCGGAACGGCCGGGAATGCCGCCACTTCGGACAACAGCTCGCTCAGCAGCTGTATCTGGAGTTGGCGCCCCAGCCGTCCCAGTTCCTCGTCGCTGACCTGTTGCTCCTCCGCCGCATCGGGCAGGCCTTGGGCCGCGTCCAAGAAACTCCGGCCTGCCTTCTGCCAGCTCAGGCAATTGGAAATGGCCCATTCGCGGAGGTCCGGGCCGTCCTTGAAACGGGTCACCGTACGCCAGGTGCCGGTAAGGATTCCATGGAACTGCGCCAGCCGGCCGTCGTGCTCCTGAGGATCGAACTGCGGATTACCCTGCTGCTCGCGCTTCATGACCCGGGTGGCGGTGAGCTGCAGCGCCCGTTGAGCGCGGCTCCCTTCCTCCGGCATCATCACCGCCATGGGCGGGAACTTCTGCTGCCCCCATTTGCCCAGGGCGGAATCGAACTCCAGGTGGGTGACGGAACGGTCGCAGCCGGGCGGCACCGATCCGTACCAATAGCCGGCCAGCAGGATGAAGCCGTCCGCTTCCGCCACCCTTTGACGGCATTTGCTCACGGTGTCGGCGTAGCCGCCGGTCCAGCCATCCTCGCTGAGCTGGCAGGCGGTATCGGCTTTGCGCCGACAGGCCTCCTGCACCGCACGGCGGTAGGCTTCCAGATCGCGCACGGTCGAACTGAGGAAAAGGTTCCATTGCATGGCAGCGGGTCCGGCAGGTCGCGGTGTGTGCCGCCCGGTGCTGGAGATCCTCAGGGCAGCCCTCGGGGCCCAGTCTAACAGGGCCGGGACCTGGCCTGAACAGCCCCGATCGGGCCAGTCCAGGCTGGGCCTCCCCGGGGAGGCTGGATCTCGACGGCAGGCCTTGCTACAGTCCAGCCTCCTCCGTTGGCCGCCTGCTGCTGCGGCCCCTCTGGTCGTCGCGAATCAAAGGAACCTGAACATGACCCAGCCCAGAACTCTCTCCTTCAACCACGTCCCCGACACCGGATCCGCCGATACCAGCGTGCCGAGCCTGTTGCGCAGCACTACCCGCTCCGGGACGGAAATGGTCGATCCAGTGTTGGCCGGCATCAAGGTCGAAGCCACTTTCCACCTCGGCACCGCCCTGCGGGAAGGCGCCGGGGTGAAACAGGCAAAACTGCCGCCGGACACCCCGAAGCTGCTGGCCCCGGAAACCGAGCCTCGGAAGCGGCTCGCTCCTTGGAGCCCGTCTCGGCTGAATGTTTAGCCATAGACCATCACGCCGACTTCCCGCTACAGCGGCGGATCGACGTCGAACGAATCGACGAATTCAGCTCCGTGCTCAAATGCGATGACTTCCGGATCTGCCAGCTGGGCGATCACGGCCCCAATCCCATCCAAGGGCACCAGTCCCTCTACCGTTCCCCCACCGAAGTGACGATCCGCGTAGTCCCTTGCTTCTTTTTGGCTGATACCGCTTGGCACGTCCACCTCAATGTCTCGGCCATCTGGAGATCGAATTTCGAATCGCCACCACAAGCTGATTTCTGCTCTGAAAGACACGCTTTGCGGCTTTCCAACCGATTCCTTGTATACTGCTGCTGCGGGATCTACCCCTGCTGGAGTTGCCTCGATATCAAGCCCATCTGTAGCTCGAATAGCGGGAATAGCAGTTGTGGCGGTCCGAGCTCGTTTTTTTTGAATCATCCGCGAAAGGGTCATGGTGTGAGCCTACTTGCCGGCTGCTGCGGAACTTCCAGCAGCGCTGGATTGACGGCCAATACGACACGTCTACCATCCTGACGGATCCGTAGTCGATCCAAAGTAAAAAGCTCTTCGATCGCCCCGTTAAGACAATCCTTCTTCCTGAGTGGGCCGTATTGCAGGGTAAAATTTTTCGGGACGAGATGTGTCTGCTCGCGTCGGCAATGGTCAATCAGCCAACCATCTAGCCTAACCGCATTTGCCAGTTCTTCCGGTAGCGCCAATTCACTAAAGAATCTGCGGGCTTAGCTCAAATTCCATGCGGAAATTCGGGTCGCAGACTCGACGTCGTCCGTGCCAATTACACCGATAGGTCCTTCCCTGAAAATATGGAAGAGCGCTGCCAGCCTCGCCGCGTTGTCCGCCGACTTGGAAGCAACGTCCCGCACATCGTGCAATTCGCCGCCGTCTCGCATTTCACGCTCAATTTCGTCGTAATAATCCACCCATGCTTTTTTGGCGTCAGGATCCGGGCTCAACACCGGTGGTATGAGGGTACCGTCAACATTCAGCGGGTAGGGCATTTCCAGAATTTCGGTAATTCGCTGATGAAATATTGCTAATCGGGGCTAAGAATCAGGCGGGTCCGAAAATGGCCTGAAACCCTGAGTCGATTCCGGCCAGGTGATCAGAAAACGCGCAAAAAAACCCGTCCCCCTGGCTAGCCCTCCCGACTTTTCAAAAAAAGTCCGAAGGGTTGTTTCTTGTACCTGGAGCGCAATAGTTAAGCGCACGCCGCGGACAGTGAAGGATTCTGACGTACGCCGGCCTACGGAGTGCATACCCCCATCCCATAGCACGTTCAACAACGCCAAATATCCGCGCATCTTGGGAACCGCTAGCACTGACAGTCACTGTGGCTGACACCAGCGGAGTGTGAAGGTCCGGTTATCCAAGAGAGTTCAAGCACGAATTCCGTGGTCGAACGTCAGCTTTACCTTGGTGGACTAAACCGCTCGCGCGGTAAACATCTATCTTCGAATGGGCGTGGTTATGTAGTTGAAATGTTGGATCGGTTCTTGTTGATGGACGAGGCAATCCGCCTCGGTTCTCCACAGGAGCAGAGCCATGAACACGACAACTCCCACGGGTTCACCGCTGCGTCAACGCATGATCGAGGATATGCGGTTACGCAAACTCTCAGAAACGACGCAGACCCACTATATTCGAGCCGTCCGGCGGCTGGCCGCCTTCCTAGGGCGTTCACCGGATACCGCTACCGCAGAAGATCTGCGAAATTTTCAGTTGTATCTGGTTGATCATGGCGTTTCGCCGATCACGCTGAACGCCACGATTACCGGACTCAAATTTCTGTTCGACGTCACCCTGGATCGGTGCCACCTCATGGCCAAGATGCAGCCGGTCAAGCTCCCCAAGACGCTGCCGGTAGTCCTCAGTCGAGAAGAAGTTTCACGGCTGATTGCGGCGGCGGGCAATCTCAAACACCAAACGGCTCTCTCGGTCGCCTACGCCACCGGATTACGGGCCGGTGAAGTGGTGGTATTGCGCGTGGGCGATATCGATAGCCAACGGATGACGTTACGTGTTGACCAGGGCAAGGGCCATAAAGATCGCTATGCGATGCTGCCGCCCGTGCTGCTGGAACGCTTGCGGGTCTGGTGGCGAGTCGCCAGAGCCCAAGGCAAGATGCTCGATGGCGGATGGTTATTTCCTGGGCTGAATCCGATCGACCATCTCAGCACCCGTCAACTCAATCGAGCAATCCACGAAGCAGCCAACACGGCTCAGATCGGCAAACGGGTCTCCCTGCATAGTTTGCGTCATGCTTTCGCCACCCATCTCCTGGAACAGAAGGTCGATATTCGCGTGATCCAGGCCTTGCTTGGCCACAAACGATTGGAAACCACGGCGCTTTACACCCAGGTGGCCAACAATCTCCTCTCGCAAGTCATCAGCCCCATCGAGACGTTACCACCTTCGTAAGGAACCTCGGTGGGGCAGTGTGCCCTGGAGGTCGCGGATATCTTCCGCGCCCATGGGGAGCCTTGGCGCCAAATCCAGCACGGACATCTGAGTCTGGGTCAGCTCCGCGTCATGTCGGCCATCGAACAGTGCCGCAGCGCGGCGCTAGGGGGACATCTGTGGTCTTGTCAATCCTGTGGCCACGACGAGATCGCCTATAACTCCTGCCGCAATCGGCATTGCCCGAAGTGCCAAGGCAGTGCCGCGAAGCGTTGGCTCCGAGCGCGTCAAGCCGATCTATTGCCGGTGCCGTATTACCACGTGGTCTTCACCCTGCCAGCGCCCATCAGCGCGATCGCCTACACCAACAAGGCCTTGATCTACGGTTTATTGTTCGATGTCACCGCCGAAACGTTACGCACGATCGCCGCCGATCCCAAACATCTGGGCGCAACCATCGGCGCTACCCTCGTCCTGCATACCTGGGGATCGGCCTTAACCCACCATCCCCATGTCCATGGCATCGTGCCGGGCGGCGGCTTATCGCCGGACGGGGCGCGCTGGGTAGCCTGCAAACTAGGCTTCTTCCTGCCGGTACGGGTACTTTCGCGGTTGTTTCGCAACCGCTTCCTCGAAGAACTCGAAAAAGCTCATCACGCTGGACGGCTGCAGTTCTTCAGTGAGTTCGCTCACCTGACAGAGCCGGCGGCGTTCGATGAGTGGCTGGCTCCGTTGAAAGCCTGCGACTGGGTGGTCTATGCCAAACGCCCGTTTGCCGGTCCGGAAGCCGTGCTGGCCTATCTGTCCCGCTATACCCATCGGGTAGCGATCTCCAATCAGCGACTCGTTTCCTTGGATGATCGCGGCGTGACGTTTCGCTGGAAAGACTACCGGGCCAAAGGGCGAACTCGCCACAAGACCATGACCCTCGATCCGAGCGAGTTCATGCGGCGCTTCCTACTGCATGTGCTGCCCAGTGGCTTCCATCGTATCCGCCATTACGGACTGCTCGCCAACGGTAGCCGCCAATCCAGTCTCGCGCTCGCTCGTGAGTTATTGATGCAGCCAACGCCCCTCTCGGCAGAACCTCGACCGGTCGAATCTCGGTCACCTACGCATCCCTGCCCCGAATGTGGAACCCCTATGGTGATCGTCGAAGTCTGGGCACGCCGATGTTCCATTCGGGCACCCCCTTAAGCGCAGGGCACACCATGAAGGGGCAGACCCTCAACGAATGCTTGCTATTGCCTGCCTTTGGGCTTGTTGGGAACGGCTTTGCCAAATGTTGGAAATCCCACTATTCGAGACCTCGTCACCCGCCCGATCAATGGCTCCGACCTGCAGACAACGCGCAAGCCCTGCCCATACCTATCTGCGACCGTGGCAAACCGCCGACCAAAGCCAACCTACACACCACCAAATCCCCATAGCGATCCGCTTGATTTAGCGATATCGAAACATCCCGCGGTTTCCTCCCCCAAGGCTTGTGCGACGCCTGCCCGGCAGCGTCGTATGTGACGGCGGCTCTATCGCGGTCAGGGCAGGCATCGCACAACCCTCAATGGAAAGCGACGGTCAGCGGCCGGGGGGTTCCGAAGGCCTCCTGTCGGCAGCCTCGGAAAGCCGCCATTCAGATTTGCTCCAGGCTCATCTGCACGGATGACCGGAAAGGCCGAGGACTTCCCGCTCGACCATCGGCGCCCAACGTCAGCACCAATTTGAAACCGGTCATCGCGGGCCTGGTGGGCTCGATGACAGTAAAGGGCACGCTGTACAGTGACGACTGGCCGCTGTCGGGAGTCGGAATTTCATTGACCGCTTTCCGGCGATGAATCTGAAGAGAAGACGGTCGCCAGGCGACCCATTGCCAATGGAATGGTCGCCCCTCCTTAACACGGCATCGCTGTGCCAAAGTGGCGGTTTCGACAAGCCACCCTAGTGAAGAGGCAACCATTATGAAAATTACGACCGTTGGGATCGATTTGGCGAAGAAAGTCTTTCAGGTGCATGGCGTGGATGAGCATGGGAAAACAAGCCTGAAGAAGCAGTTGAAGCGTGCGCAGATGTTGCCGTATTTCGCGAATCTTCCCCCCTGCTTGATCGGCATGGAAGCCTGTGGCAGCGCGCACTACTGGGCCAGAAAGCTGGGCGGAATGGGGCATACGGTCAAGTTAATGGCGCCCCAGTTCGTAAAGCCCTATGTGAAGACGAACAAACATGATGCAGCGGACGCCGAGGCTATCTGCGAGGCCGTAGGCCGTCCCAACATGCGGTTTGTGCCGATCAAGACCGATGAGCAGCAGGCGGTGCTATCAATGCACCGCGCCCGCGAGGGCTTGGTCAAGGCCCGCACCGCGCAGGCGAACCAGATTCGGAGCCTTTTGGGCGAGTTCGGCATTGTCGTACCGCAAGGGATTAGCCATATTGTCGGGCATCTACCGGCCACCCTGGAAGACGCCGAAAACGAATTGCCGGGGGTGTTCCGCGAACTCTTGCACCGCTTGGGTGACCACCTGAAGGAACTGGACCGACAGGTGGCGGAAGTTGACGTGCAAATCCAGCGCTGGCATCGGGAAAACGCCGCAAGCCGCAAGTTGGCCGCTATTCCTGGCATCGGGCCGATCACGGCCAGCGCCTTGATGGCTGCTATCGGCGATGCCAAAGCTTTTGAGAACGGGCGGCAATTTGCGGCCTGGCTGGGCTTGGTGCCTAAGCAACACGCCACGGGCGGCAAGCAGAACTTGCTGGGGATCAGCAAACGCGGCGACGGTTATTTGAGGAAACTGTTAGTACACGGCGCACGGGCGGTCATCCGAGTGAAGGAACTCAAGGCTGACCAAGCAGATGACTGGCTTTTAGGGCTGATTGGCAGGCGGAACAAGAATGTTGCCACGGTGGCGCTGGCCAACAAGAATGCCCGCACCGTCTGGGCCCTGCTGGCCCACGACCGTGAATTCCAGCCTGGCTACGCCGCTGCATTCGCCTAATCGGCAACTGAACTGGAAGCGAGCGATTGACAAAAGGAAAACAAGAATTTGAGTTTAAGAGGGTCCACTCCACCGATTGCACAGGCAATCAAGACATGATGGCAAGACAGGTTAGACCGTGGACAACCGAACCCGTAAATGACAAAGCACCTTCAAGTGCGCATTGCCGATAGGGAATTGTCCAGCACATTCCATCAGGGACCAGGGGCTCACGCCTCAAATAAAGTCCGAATGTACGGATGCAATCTTTACCTCCTTGTGATCACCAATGAAAGCTTGGCAAAACGGGGCGACCATGTATGTCATCGGAGCCGCCTGACACCCAATGGCCGGTTCCAAAGTGGAGCCGACGACCGTTTAAGGTCCCACCTTCGCCCAAACGAATGGAATGGTCGCCCC
>VEPB01000522.1 GCA_012026715.1 Methylococcaceae bacterium
CGCTCCGCCAGGATTTGATCGCCGTGGCTGATGGGCAGCGAGTAGTGGCCGGCGCCGGGAACCCAGTTCAGCGCCGATTTAGGCAAAGCGGCGGCCATCATTTGGGCGTGGAAAGGCGGCACCACACGGTCCGCCGTGCCATGCCACAGATCCACCGGTATTTCGATCGACTCCAGAGGGAATCCCCAGGCCCGGGAGTAAAGCCGCACGTCTCGCAGTGCCGCTGCCGGTCCCTGGCGCAGGCCTTCCCGCAGGCTGGCCAGCATCAGCGCCGTCGCCCTGTGGCCGGCGAGGCTGGCGCGGTCTTCCGGACAGCCGCTGAACCGCAGCGCCGCCGCTGCCAGTGCCGGCGCGTGTCGCAGCACGGTGGCGTACGGTACTCCGTAGAAAATCGGCGTCAGGGCAGGGGACCGGCGGGCCAGCGCAAACGCCAGCCGGGCATAGAGACTCATGGCGGTCAGGTTTGCCGGCCGATCCAGCGGCGCCAGTCCGGCGACGAGGATCACGCGATCGATCCGTTCCGCCAGCTTCCAGGCGCAGGCCAAGGTATACGGGCCGCCGCCGGATACGCCCAGCACCCCGAATCGATCCAGCCCCAGGGCATCGGCCAGCTGGCGGATGTCATCCGGCCAGTCCAAGAGGCGCCGTTCCTGCTGGAAGTCGGAGCGCCCGTAGCCGGGCCGGTCCACCGCGATGACGCGGATGCCCAGCCGCAGTGCCGGTGCGTGCATAAAGCCCGCCTCCAGGCGGGACGAGGGCAGGCCGTGGAAATACAGCAAGGGCCGGCCGGCGGGGTCGCCGTAGCAGGCGTAGCCCAGCCGGCGGCCGTCGCGCAGCCGAATCTGGTGGGGCAGGCTCACCCTTCGTGGACGCGGATGCCGTATTTGCGGATACGGTAACGCAGGGTCTCGCGGGTAGTGCCCAGCGCCCGCGCAGCGGCCACGATGTTGCCGCCGGTGCGCTCCACCGCCGTCTCGATGATGTAGCGGTCCATGTCGTCCAGGTTCATGCTGCCGTCCAGGGGGATGCTGAGACAGTCACCGGACGGGGCGGGAGCGCCGCTCGCCGGGGCGCGTCCGGGCAGCTGCAGCCATTGGAGGGGGAGCATCGCGCCATCGGAAAACAGCACGCAGCGCTCGATGACGTTGCGCAGTTCCCGCACATTGCCTGGCCAGTCGTGATCGCGCAATTGACGCCAGGCCTCGGCCGGGACGTTGCGGACCTGCTTGCCGGACTTGGCGTTGAATTCGGCGATGAACTGGGGTACCAACTCGTCCAGATCCTCCTTGGATTCCCGCAGCGGCGGCAGGTTGAGGCGGAACACGCTGAGGCGGTGGTACAGGTCGCTGCGGAATTCGCCCTGGCGCCCCATGACTTCCAGGTCGCGGTTGCTGGCGGCGACGATTTGCACGTCGACCTGAATTTCCCGCTCGCCGCCCAGCCGTCGGAACTTGCGGTCCTCGATGACCTTGAGCAGTTTGGCTTGCAGTTCCAGTGGCATCTCCCCGATCTCATCGAGAAACAGGGTGCCGCCGTCGGCCTGCTCGATCAGTCCGCGGTGGCGCGCCGAGGCGCCGGTGTAGGCGCCTGCCTCGTGGCCGAACAGTTCCGATTCCAGCAGGTCGCGCGGCAAGGCTGCGCAGTTCAGCTCGATCAGAGGGTTGGAGGATCGGGCGCCACCGTAGTGGAGGATGCGCGCCACCAGTCCCTTGCCGGTCCCGGTTTCGCCGCCGATCACCAAGGCGCTGAAGGGGACCTGGGTGAGCTTTTCCAGCAGCGAGCGCACTTGGCCGGCGGCTGCGCTGTGGCCCAGGAAGGCTTCCGGGGTGTAGCGCCGATGGCGCTGGCTGGCCTGGTCGTAGAGGCGGCGCTGCGCCAGTGCCGAGCGGGCGGCGCTGGACATCACCAGGTCGAGGCGGGCCAGATCGCAGGGTTTTTCCAGGAATTCGTAAGCCCCTACCCGCAGGGCCCGCACCGAATCGGGGACGCTGCCGTAGCCGGTGAGGAAGATCCATTCGGAGTAGCCCAGCTGTCCGCGCAGGTCTTCCATCAGGTCGAGGGCGTTGCCGTCCGGCAGGTTCATGTCCGACAACACCAGGTTGGGGTCGAACTGGCGGGCTTCCAGGGTTTCCCGCGCGATCGCCAGAGAGTCGACCAGTTCCACATCCCATCCCTTGCGGCGGTAGTGGCGGGACAGCTCGGCGCCGAGCAGGGTTTCGTCTTCGATGATCAGCAGGCGTCCGGTGTTCATGCGCTACCGTCCTGAATCGGCAAAATCAGTTCGACCCTGGCGCCGGTGGGTTCACGGTTGCTCAGGCGTATCTTTCCGCCCCATTCGCGCACGAAGCGCTGCACCATGGCCAGTCCCAAGCCGGTGCCGCGGGTGCGGCCGCTGGCGAAGCTGCGGATGCCGCTGGCCAGCATCTCCGCCGAGAAACCTGGGCCGTCGTCGGCCACTTCCAGCTGGAGTTGACCGGCTTCGCGACTGGCGCTGACGATGATCCGGCCGGGCCTGTCGTCGAGCGCCTGGGCGGCGTTGAGGATCAGGTTCAGCAGGACCTGGCGCAGGCTGGGCTCCGGCAAATGGCACTGGAGATCGGCGGGGATGCGCTGCTCCATCTGGATATGGCTCGGAATCTGATAGCGGGTGAGCGACAGCAGTTCGTACACCAGCTTGGCAAGGTTGAACTCCGTTGCCGGTACCGGGGTCTGCTTGCCCTGCTCGAGCAATTCGTTGAGCAGGCGCGCCATGCGCTGCAATTCGGCGCCGATCAGGTCCAGTCGTTGTCCCTGCTCGAGGTCGCCGATCTCCTCCCGCAGGTTGGCGCAGCTCATTTGAATGCCGGCCAGGGGATTGCGCAACTCGTGGGCCAGGCTCGCGGCCAGTTCGCCCACCGCCGCGAGGCGCTCCGCGGTCGCCAGGCTACGCTGCTGCTCGAGGAGCGCTTCGGTGGCCGAGCGGACTTCGGCCTCCAACGACTGGGCATGGAGCCGCTTGGCTTCCTCCAGTTCCGCCAGATGCGCCACCATCAGGTTGTAACTGTTGAACACCGGCAACAGCAGTGGATCGATGCGGCGGGTCTCGATGGGGCTGAAGTCTTCCTTGGCCAGGTTCAGCAGCAGCAGCTTGAGATCGTGCAAGGGCGTGAGGATGCGGCTGCGCACGAAGAGCACCGTCAGCAAAACGATGACCAGCAGTATGCCGGTGGCCAGTTCCAATTCCGCCAGGGTATCGCGGCTGATGCCTTCCAGTTCGGCTTCGCGCCGGTCGGTCTCGGCATCGAGCACCGAGTGCATGGTCCGGATCGCCTTGAACAGTTCCTTTTGGCCGCTGTCGTCGGTGCTGCTGATTGCGCGTTGCATCGACTCTTCCACCTGCAGCAACCGGCCCGGCGTATCCGGCAGGAAATGGGCGTCGCCCTTGGCCAGATTACGTAATTGTTCGGCCACCCGCTGCACCTGATGCGGCTCGCTGCGGGTTTCCCCCGACAGCAGTTCTACCAACAGATACTGCAGATCCAGGCCGGTCTGCTGAATCTGGTGAGAGTAGGCGACGTAGGCCTGCACCGTGTCCAGCCGCTTGAGGTTGCGCCAGATCATGCCGCCCAGGATGGCCAGAATCAGCATCACTAAAGCAAGCAGGCCCAAGCCCCGGGTCAGGGCGCGGCGGTCGAGCAGGGTTTGCGAGGAGGTCCGCATGGCGGTGCGATTATAGCCGCCCGCCACGCCGATCCCCATCGCGATGCTCAACCGGGCTGACCGGACCGTTTCAGGATCTGGAAAACTCCAGGATTTCGCCGCGAGGCCCACCGCCGTTGGCCATAACGGCCCGCTTACGCGCGGCGAGGGGGTGGCCGGACGCCGCTTGGTGTTGCTCCAGCCCATGGATTTCCGCCTTGCCGCCGCGCCGCTCGTAGTCTTCGCAATAGTGATGGATGAACTCCATCACCGTATGGTCGATGGTCTCGGTTTCCGACAGGTCGAACATCACGGTCCGGCCTTCCGGCAGCGCCGACAGCTCACTCTTGAGGGACAGGAAGTTGGCGAAGAAGGCGGCGCCGTCCACCCGCACCCGGTAAATACCCGGTTCCTCTTCCTCGATTTCGAAATAGAGCTTGAGCACCTCGTGCCAGTTGACGCTGCGCAGCACATGCACCAGGAATTCCGCCAGCATGCCGATGGCCACCCCGATCAACAGGTCGGTGGCCAGCACCCCGATGATGGTGATGACGAACACGGCCAACTGCTCCTTGCCCACCGCCAGGGTCTTGGCGAATTCCCTCGGTGCCGCCAAACGGTAGCCGGTGAACACCAGCAAGGCAGCCAGAGCCGCCAGCGGAATTTCGTGGATCAGGCGCGGAAACAGGGCGACGAAGATCAGCAGGAAGGCGCCGTGAAAGAAGTTGGCCCAGCCGGTGCGGGCGCCGTTGTTGATGTTGGCGGAGCTGCGGACGATCTCCGCGATCATCGGTAGGCCGCCCACCATGCCGGCCACGGTGTTGCCGATGCCCACGGCGGTCAGGTCACGGTTGAGGTCGGAATAGCGCTTGTAGGGATCGAGCTTGTCCACCGCCGCTGCGCTGATCAGGCTTTCCAGGCTGCCCACCAGGCAGATGGTGATGACGTGTTCCCAGAACGCCAGTTCGCTGATCCTGCCGAAGTCGGGGAAGGTGAAACCGGCCAGGAAGTTCTCCGGAATGGCCACCAGAAAGCGCGGACCGATGGTGTATTCGTGGTGCGGCAGGATGGGGTCGTTGGGCAGGAACATGTAGATGTGCTCGTGCTCCAGGTCGAAGTATTCACCCAGCATCACGCCCAGGACCACCACCAGGATGGGGGCCGGGATCATCTTCAGATAGCGGTTCTTCAGCAGGTTCCAAATCACCATGATGAGCAGGCCCAACCCGCCGATGGCCGCCACTTCCGGATTCAGCTCCATCAGGCTGTGGGGGATTTCGCCGATGGTGCCGAACAGGGTCTTGGCTTCCGGTCTGACGCCTACCAGGGTATGGATTTGCTTGGACATGATGATGATGCCAATGGCCGCCAGCATGCCGTGCACCACCGAAGACGGAAAGAAGGCGCTAAGCTTGCCGGCCTTGAAAATTCCCAGCAAGGTCTGGATCACGCTGGCGCAGACGATGGCGGCCAGGGTGTACCGGTAGCCCGCCATCGCATCCCCGCCCCCCAAATCCTGCACGGCTTCCAGGATGACGACGATAAGGCCGGCGGCGGGTCCGGTGATGGTGACGAATGACCCATTAACGCGGGAAACCACAATGCCGCCGATGATGGCCGTGATGATGCCGGCCATGGGAGGTACCCCTGAAGCCATGGAGATGCCCAGGCATAAAGGCAGTGCGATGAGGAACACCAGAAACCCGGACATGACGTCGGCGGTCCAGTTTTCGGCGAGTCCGGCAAGTCCGGTCTTGGGCAAATTCGGCACGGCAGACATGGCAACCTCGGAAGCAATCGAACAACTTCCGCAGACGAAGCAGAAGCCGTGCCAGTTGAATTCAGGCAGCCAAATCGCCAGCTCGCAGGGCGGTTGCTCTTTGCCACCGTGCTAAAGGTGGGCGTTGCCGTGGGGGCAATCAACCGGGAGTGGTTGAAACCAACCAGTGCCATCTTGGGGCGGGCCGGCAAGGCTCGCCCCAACAAAGGGCTGCTCGGCTAGCCGGTACACGGTAATTCATGGGAGGACAGAGAAAAGGGCAATGGGCCTGACGCATCTGGGGCCCTGTCGCAAGTCGCTGCCGCGGCGCCTGTCTGGGGTGCTGGACAGAGTAGGGCGTGAGGTGTCGGGCAACGCGCGGAAAAGATGTGGCCGTGGCCGCCGTCTGATCGCTTTAGATCAGCACCGCGAGGCGGGGAGCAAAGTGAGGGCTTGGTGACGATTTGCTCCCCGCTTGCAGGCGAGGGGAGCACAGTGGGGGATCTTACTTAACCTTCGGCGAGCGCTGCGTAGCCCGCTCCGATAACTCTCGCTTCACGTCCATGGGGGTCGTGGGTATTGCCTGGAGTTCACCGACCAATAGGTCAAAGACGGTGCGGCAGCGTGAGAGGAATTCCGTCAGTTCCTCGTCAGAACGCACGTACGGGGTATTGCCCGGAGCGGCCGAAGGGCTGTGGAGCGTGAAGGAAAAAATGCGTTGCCCGTCCCTCCATAATGTCCTGATAAGCTGCAAGAGTTCGAAGGTTTGATGACCCTCGGGCGACAGCCAGGCCTTGTTGAGTAATCCCAATCTTCCAAGAGTTCCGAGCCCGGTATAGGGAAATCCTCCATTATGTAAGAGGGTGCGATGTATCGCGGCCCCCCACCTGCGAAGCGGCCCGGTGAAGCCGACGGTGAGGGGGAGCTCGAGCAGGCGATTCTCTACCCCAAACCAGTAGGGTTGGGCAGTTAACCGTCGAAAATCAGGCCCCCCTTCTGCTGAATAATCCATGTGGGGACAAACGCTTAGATCGACTTCATAGCCTTGCTCTTCCAGGATTGCGGCGGTGTTGCAGCCAACTCCATAACGCCCTGCCTTATAAACTGTTGGCGCTGCTCCAAAACGCTCGCCGATCAGTTCGCCAAGCAGCTGCAGCTTTCGGGATTCAAGCTCCTTCTCCAGGTTCCCCGGAAAACTGTTGCGAGAAGAAACCGCTTCGGAGTAAGGCGGAGTTACCCATGGATGTAAATGTGAGCCGATCACGCAGCGTCCGTCCTGGTGGATCTCTTGAAGCGGCCTGTAGCCATCAGGTTGAGAAGCGACCGGGTAATCGACAACGTATACCGGTTTGATGCGGTACTCGTCGAATACCGTCTGAAGCCGGCCGATGGAGTTCATTCCTTGAACCGAGGTATTTTCACGCGAAACGCCGGCCGACCAGTCGAACTCTTCTTCGGTGTCTACGACAACGATGAATTTTGCCGGCTCC
>VEPB01000172.1 GCA_012026715.1 Methylococcaceae bacterium
CGCCGGTTCGACCCCCGGGAAGATGGAGGTGGAACTAAAGGTGACGGACGAGCTGCCCCTGCACGGCGGAGTGGAGGTCAACACCCGCAACACCGAGCACACCAGTTTGACGCGGGTGGTCGGATCGCTCCGCTATGACAACCTATGGCAGCGTTTCCACAGCGTCTCCCTGCAATACCAGACCGCGCCCGAGGCCAGCGACGAGGTGCAGGTCTGGTCCGGCACTTATGTGCTGCCGACGGGGCTGTGGGACAGTCGCTTGGCGGTGTATGGCGTGGGCATCGGCTCCAACACTCAATTGGGCGCCAATGTCGGTGGCACGGCGGTGGTGGGTAGCGGTTCCATCTACGGGGCGCGGCTGGTGAAGCCGCTGCAATCGACCGAAAGTTTCCTGCACAACGCCACCTTGGGCTTCGACTACAAGAACTTCGACCAGGCCATCACCCTGGCCGGCCAGGATACCGGCCGCACCCCCATTGGCTACGCCTCCTTTCTGACGGGTTACGACGCCACCTGGCGGACGGAGAACACGGTGTCGTCCTTGAACCTGGCGGCGCACTTCTCGGTACGTGGCCTGGGCAACGATGAGCAGGAATTTGCCAACAAACGCGCCAAGGCTAGACCCAACTACCTTTTCCTGACGGCCGATCTGAGGCACCAGCAGTTGCTGCCCGCGGACTTCCGGCTGGCGGGACGCGCGTCGGTCCAGGTGAGCGAATCCCCTCTGATCAGCAACGAGCAATTCGCCGCCGGCGGCCCCCAGAGCGTGCGCGGCTATCACCAGACCCAGCAACTGGGCGATCACGGCGTCAACCTCTCGCTGGAACTTCACAGTCCCAACCTGCTGGCAGGGGTGTCGGATTCCATCCAGAACTTCCGGGTGCTCAGCTTTGTTGACGGCGCCTATCTGTGGATCATCGATCCACTGCCGTCCACCGCCAGCCATTACCGCATGTTGTCGGCCGGCCTCGGCTTGCGGATGCAGGTGTTCAAGCATCTGGCCGGAGAGCTGGATTGGTCCTATCCCTTCTATCGCCAGGGTTCGGTCGATTCGGGGCAGCAGAGGCTGGATTTCCGATTTGCCTACGATTTTTGAGCCTTTATAGAACCAATTCGAATATGGATAGCGAAAAACGGTCTTGACCGTTGACGCGATTTTTAAAATTTCCCAGACTAGGCGCCGTCGGAAAACGGTGCCCTCGTCTGAGTTGGCAACAGTCTTTCCGGCGCCGAGAGAAGCAATGAACCGGAGCTGACCGGACCACCGGAAGCCTCCATGCCTGAATAGGGCTGGTGGCTTTTTTTGTGCCTGAAAACCGTAAGCCAGCTGCAGACATTTGACGGACGCCAATCGTTTCATCGTTGAACTTTCCTTGAACACTGGAGCATCCCATGTCGCATTGGTTTGAAGATAATTCGTTGTCCATCGGTCACACGCCGTTGGTTCGGCTCAATTCGGTCACTGACGGCGCGCCCGCCACGGTGCTTGCCAAGATCGAGGGCCGCAATCCGGCCTATTCGGTCAAGTGCCGCATTGGCGCGGCCATGGTGTGGGACGCCGAACAGCGCGGCTTGCTGGGGCCGGGCAAGGAACTGGTGGAGCCGACCAGCGGCAACACCGGCATCGCCCTGGCCTTCGTGGCGGCGGCCCGGCGGATTCCTTTGACGCTGACCATGCCGGAAACCATGAGCATCGAGCGGCGCAAGCTGTTGATCGCTTACGGCGCCAAGCTGGTGCTGACGGAAGGTGCCCGCGGCATGGCCGGTGCCATCGCCAAGGCCGAGGACATCGCGGCTTCCGATCCGGGCCGCTATGTGCTGTTGCAGCAGTTCAAGAATCCGGCCAATCCCGCCATTCATGAGAAGACCACCGGCCCCGAAATCTGGGACGACACCGGCGGCGGCGTCGACATCCTGGTGTCCGGCGTCGGCACCGGCGGCACCATCACCGGGGTGAGCCGCTTCATCAAGCAGGCGAAAGGCAAGCCGATTTTATCGGTTGCCGTCGAGCCCGAAGCCAGCCCGGTGTTGAGCCAGACCCGCAGCGGCGAACCGCTTAAACCGGGTCCGCACAAGATTCAGGGTATCGGCGCCGGTTTCGTGCCGGAAGTGCTGGACTTGTCCCTGCTGGACGAAGTTCAGCAGGTAAGCAACGACGAGGCGGTGCACTACGCCCGCCGCCTGGCTCGGGAAGAGGGGATCCTCGCCGGTATCTCCTGTGGCGCCGCGGTGGCGGTGGCGGCCCGCATCGCCAATCGGCCGGAATCGGCCGGCAAGACCATCGTGGTGATCCTGCCGGATTCCGGTGAGCGCTATCTC
>VEPB01000279.1 GCA_012026715.1 Methylococcaceae bacterium
CACCCGGTTGATGGTGTAGCCGCACACCAGGTCGAACAGCAAGGTCACGCCCAAGGTCATGGGCACGGCGAGCGCCACGATCACCGCTTCCTTCGGCCCCAGGGCCAACGCCAGCAGCACGATGATGGTGGCGATGGCCACCCACAGGTGCTTCACCAGTTCGTTGACCTTGTGATTGGCGGTCTCGCCGTAGTCACGCGTGATGCTGACGGTGACATCTTCCGGAATCAGGCTGCCGTAAAGCGATTCGGCGGTGTGGATCACGTTCTCGGCGACGGCCACGGCGTTGGCGCCCTTGCGCTTGGCGACGGTCACGGTGACTGCCTGGCGCTCCGCCGCTACGCCGGCCTCCGGCACCTGATCCGATTGATCAGAGCTCTCGGGGTGGATGCGCTTGCTATCGGCCGCACCCGGTCCGAAACCGATGCGGGTGTAACTTTCCGCCTCTGCCGGCCCGTCGCGCACCTCGGCCACCTCACGCAGATACACCGGGCGCCCCTGCGGCGCGGCCACCACGGTAGCGGCAACCTCCTCCAGCGAACCGTAACTGGGCCCGGCATCGAGTCGCACGCTACGGTTGCCGCTGTCGAAACGGCCGGCGTCCACGCTGACGTTGGCACGCTGCAGCGCCGCCATCAGTTCCGGGAGACTCAGCCCGTAGGCTGCCAGCTTGGTCGCGTCGGGGTACACCAGGATGCGCCTGGCCGCGCCGCCGATCACGCCGATCTTGCCGGCGTCGGCCACGACCCCCAACTTGTCCTTGAGTTCGTCCGCCAACCGCCGCAATGCCGCGCCGTCGTATTCCGGGTCGGCCGACGACAGGGGCAGGGTGACGATGGGGACGTCATCGATTTCCACCGGTTTCACGGTCCAGCCGCTGACTCCGGGCGGAACCACTTCACGGTGGGACATCAGCTTGTTCCAGACCTTGACCAGGCTGTCCTCGCGGTCCTCGCCCACATAGAAGCGCACCGTGACCATGGCTTCGCCTTCGCGCGAGGCGGAATAGACGTACTCGACGCCGTCCACTTCCCGAAGCAGCGATTCCAGCGGCGTCGCCACCAGTTTTTCCACCTCTTCGGCGGAACTGCCCGGCATCTGAACGAAAACGTCGGCCACCGGCACCACGATTTGCGGTTCTTCCTCCCGCGGCGTCAGCAGCAGGGCGGCAGCGCCCGCCAACAGGGAGGCGATCAGCAGCAGCACCGACAGTTTCGAGGTGATGAAAACGCGGACGATCTCGGCGGTGAAGCCGCGCTGGGTCGGTTCGGCAGACACGATTAAGCCCCCCGGACCAAAAGAGAACTGCAGCGTGGGTTAGCCGCACAAACCGAAAAACCATCCCGGACGCGGTCGCCTCGGCGCGCGGAGTACCCAACCACAGACGCCGCAACTCCGGACAGTCGACGGACCGCAGCCCCCATCCACCCGCAACGTTGGGTTACGGGCAGCATCAGAGCCGGTCCCAACCGGAAGGCCAAGCTTACAGCCGCCCTAACCCAACCTACGACGATCACGGCTACGCTCATTTCGCCCCCTCCACCACGACCTTGTCGCCTTCCGTGAGGCCGGACAGGATCTCCACCTGGGCATCGACGGCCTTGCCGGTGCGCACGTGGCGCAGCAGGATGCGGCCGTCCACCAGCAAGCGCACGCTTTCCAGTTGACCGCTGCGGGTCACTGCTGAGGCAGGAATCAACAGGCGTTCTTGGCTGCCGCATCGCTGATCGATCCAGGCGAAGCTGCCTGCCTGCAACCCGGCGCCGTTGGCCAGGGCCGCCTTGATATGCACGGTCCGGCTGCGCGGATCGGCGGACGGCGCGATCTCTTCCACCGTCACCGCCAGTCGCGTTTCGCCAAGGCGCACCTGCAAGGGACTGCCGACGATCAAAAGGCCCGCGCAGCGATCGGGAACATCGGACTCCACCCGCAATTTCTCGGACGATTGCAGGGTCAAAACCGGGGCATTGGGCGCCGCCAGATCGCCCGGATCGCGCAGCCGCTCCACCACGGTGCCGTCGAACGGGGCCTTCAGCACGGCCTCCCCCAGCAGGCTTTCCGCCTCGGCGATGGCGGCCTTGGCCTCCGCGGCACGGGAGCCCCCGGATCGGCTGGCCGCTTCCGCCAGATCCAGTGCCTGACGGGTCGCCGCATCCTTCGCGAACAGATTGCGAACGCGGCCGGCATCGGACTTGGCCCGCTCGGCTTCCGCCGCGGCGGCGGCAGCCGCCGAGCGGGCCTGCGACAGGCGAGCCTGTAACTCGCGGTCGTCCAGCCGCACCAGCACCTGGCCCGCACGAACCGGCTCTCCGACCTTCACGGGAATTGCCTCGATGCGGCCGGGCACCTTGGGCGCCAACTGGGCCACCTTGCGAGCCGTGAGGGTGGCGGGCCACGACAGCACTTCGGGCACCTCCTGCCGGGTCACCGCGAGCGTGCCGGGCGGTGCGTGCAACTCCGCAGCCTGGGCGGTGCCGGGACCCACCTTGGACGCGAAGCCGCCTTGCATCCAAACCAACAAAAGGATCAGGCCGGCCATCGAGCCGGTGGCGTAATAGAGTGTGGTGCGGGGCGATGTTTCGGTACTCATGGGCTGGTCACTTCCACAATCCGACGGCTTTCTGCAGGTTGGCCGCGGCCACTTCCAAATCGTAGCGGGCCGTCACGGCACGCATCTGGGATGCCGCCCGATCGGCCTCGGCCTCCAGGTAACGGGTCACGGTTGCGGTCCCGCCCCGGTACTGCTCATGCACCAAGCGCAATGCTTCCTCGGCCGCACTTTCGGCATTGCGGGCAACTTCCAGCCGCTGCGTGGCCTCGTCGAGGTTCGCATGGGCCTGCCGCAGTTCGTCCTCGATCTCCAGCCGGCTCTTTTCCAGCAAGGCCTCCGCCTCCGCCAGCCGGCGCCGGCTCTCGGTCACTTTCGCGGAGGCAGCCCCGCCGGTGAAGAAATCCACCTCGGCGGAGACACCCAAGGTGACGTTGTCTCGGTTGAAATTAAACTCCGGGCTGCGCTCGTTGATGCCATAGGCCGCATAGGCATTGACCCGCGGCAGATGAGCGCCCTGAGCGGCGCGCAACTCCTTCTGGCGCATCTGCACCTGGCGGGTGGCGGCCTGCAGTTCGGGCCGCTGGGCCAGCGCCTGACCGATCAACTCCGGCAGCGGCGG